>JAEXXN010000495.1 GCA_023405875.1 Bacillota bacterium
CCGGTGGCCACTTCAGCTACTATGAACAATAACGGAAACGGTACGTTGGAGTTTATCGCCACACTGCCTGATTACCGTAAAAAAGGAATAGGGGCAGCCGTATGCCGCGCCGCAATTGAGCAGTTGATCAACGACGGTGTTTCTATTATCTCACTGCGGGCAAGGGCAATGGGCGTTTCATTATATAAGGCTCTTGGCTTCAAGGCTTACTATTGATTCGCTGGACAAGCAATGCTCAGTCAAGATACTAAAAATGATTCTATTCCCGTTTTAATAACACAAGGAAGCGTCTTATTTATCTGTTTCTTTTTTACTTCCCCGCAAGTTATAATGGAGGCAAGATAACTGATGCAACACATAGGAAAACAGGTATTTGAATTACAGATCATCTATGGAGGTATCTATGTCAAAAACAAATAACGGCCTTACAGCTTGGGAAACCAATGCAGCTTTTTGGGATGAACGCATGGGGGATGAATCTAATGATTTTCATCGTGATCTGGTCAGACCTCATACAGAAGAGCTGCTTGATATCTGTCAAGGGGAGCTGGTATTGGACATTGCCTGTGGAAACGGGAATTTTTCCAAAAGGCTTGTTGAATGCGGCGCCAGGGTGACGGCCTTTGATTACAGCGCTAAAATGATTGAGCTGGCGAAAAAACGCCGGGCAGATGTGCTGGATAGAGTAGATTTTTATGTATGTGATGCAACAAATTATGATGAATTGCTGACACTCAGGCAAGATAAGCCCTTTGATAAAGCCGTTGCAAATATGGCGATCATGGATATCTCAGACATTGAGCCGCTGTTTAAAGCAGTACGTTTGATGCTGAGAACCGGCGGCGCATTTGTTTTTGCAACACACCATCCCTGCTTTACCTATCCGGGTGATGATTACTTCACAAGCCGGACCCACCAGGGAGAAGCAATTGAAGGGCAACCCGTTTTGCAGAATTATTACCATCGTCCGATTCAGGAAATACTGAACACCGCATTTCGACACGATTTTGTTTTAAGTGGATTTTACGAGGTTCCTTTCCCTGGGCAGAAAACACCGATTATCATGATTGTAAGGCTTGATAAAAAATAAGTGTCCTTTCAACTGAGCTTCTCAACGAACTGCTTTTTCATCAGCGGGACAATCGCATAACCGCAGCCAAAGGTAAAAGCACTGAGCTGAAATGAAAATTTGTATCAGATCGACAGTATAAATTGTATGCCTAGAGAAGTTAAAGACAAAACAAGCCAGCAGGTCAAGCCCAATAGAATCGGCTTTGCGCCGCTTTTCAGCAGCTTCACCACATTCGTGTTAAGCCCGATAGCCCCCATCGCCATAATAATAAGAAACTTCCCTGCCTGCGCAAGGATAGTACCCGTACTCCCAGGCATAGGGACAAAAGTGTTAATAACAGAAGCAGCCACGAAGCCAATCACAAACCATGGAAATATTTTTACAATATTATAGCTCCCGCCAGCTTTCCCATTCTTACTATGTCCTTCCGATTTCCTGGCTGTATAGATAGCCAGGGCAAGCGTGATGGGCACAATCATCAGGGTTCGGGTAAGCTTCACAATTACGGCAAGGTTCCCTGCCTCATTACTGAAAGTATATCCGGCCGCGACCACAGAAGATGTATCATTGATTGCGGTACCTGCCCACAGGCCAAAGGCATGATCGCTCATACCGAGAATATGTCCAAAAAACGGGAATAAAAATGCCGCGATTACGTTGAACAAGAAAATGGTTGAAATAGAGCGTGCCACTTCCTCATCATCGGCATGAATCACCGGTGCCGTTGCTGCAATTGCGGAGCCGCCGCAGATGGCGGTGCCGACTCCGATAAGTATATTCGTTTTGGGATCTATTTTCAGAAGCCTTCCCGCGGCAAAAGCAGTCCCAAAAGCTATTGTCAGGGTAAATGCCATTAATATAAGTGTTTGACCGCCCACTTCAAAGATATTAAAAAGATTCATACCAAAGCCAAGAAGAATAATGGAATATTGAAGCAGCTTCTTGGAAGTATATTTGATCCCGTCATCAAACATATCGGGCCTTTTCCAAAAAGCCAGCAGCATGCCGAATAAAATACCCAATACAGGTCCTCCGATAATTGGAAAAGCTCTGCCGAGAAACCATGCCGGAATCGCTATGATTATTGTAAACATGATGCCTGGAAGTTTATTTATAGTTGATTTCAAACGCAATCGCCTCCTGTGGTTTATCATACTCCTTAACAATAAATAAGTAAAATATTATTATCTTGATTATATTGATTATATTGAAAGAGATAGAGGGTTAAACCTTTATATTGCCTCGGACAAAGCCCAGATCATGCGAAAAACCGTGAGGGTTCGAGTTCCTATTCCGGTATCAAACGTATATAAGCCGAACCCTTAGCCAATATGCAAAACCTGTTGGCTAAGGGTTCGGACTTGTGCTATATTGGGAATAACATACAGCGGATTATTTATATACAAGAAGGTTGAGTATATGAAGAATTATAGAACAATATCGCCATCAGCACTATACAATTTTGTATCAGAATGTGAGTCAAATGAAAAAATAAACATCATCAATTTTGCTTTGATTCAAAACGATGATGTATTAGCCCAGTTTTGTAAAAAACCATATAGAAAGAACAGCAAGCAGATATTATTCTCCATGACAAAGTCGTTTACCTCATTGGCCGTAGGAATTGCTATTGAGAAGGATATTTTATGTTTAGAAGATTATATGGTGTCTTTTTTCCCGGAAGAGTTACCCCCCAAACCTCATCCCAATTTATTTAAAATACAAATCCAGCATTTGTTAACAATGACAACGGGAATACATGATAACACCTATTCAGAATTGTTCCCGCAACCGAATTGGATAAAAGCATTTTTGGCACAGGATTTTCCGCATGAGCCGGGGATGTATTACCGGTATAGCACACACGCAACACATATGCTTTCCGCAATCATCCAAAAGGTATCCAAGACAAGCCTTGAAAACTTTTTAAATGATAATATGTTTTCACTTATGGATATAACACAGGTACAGTGGGAACATTCCCCGGAAGGTCTTACGTCAGGAGGAATGGGTCTTAGCCTGTATCCGTCCTCCTTGATTAAAGTTGCCTGCATGCTGCTTAATAAAGGTGTATATAATGGCAAAAGGATTATTTCAGAAGAATATATAACGCTTGCCACTTCACCGCAAACAGTAAAGCAAGACGACGTAAACGACCCGGACAAATATTTTTCAGGTTATCAATACGGTTTTCAATTTCATGTCTCGCCAAATAACACTTACAGGGCGGACGGCGCGTTTGGACAATTTTGCGTCGTTTCTCCCGGTAAAAATTTTGCGATAATTGCGACCTCTCAAAAAACAGAACCTGAGAGCTTTCTTGCTTTAATTGATAGGTATCTTATTTATAGCGGTGCATATGTCGATGCCATCTCCCAAAAACAATTAGATTCTTACCTGTCAGAGCTTTCATTTACTGCTCCAAATCAAGACGGTAAAATATACGATATTTCTCCATGCTTCTATAAACTAGAAAGCAATGAGCTGAACATTAAAAATATCCGATTCACCAAAAACAAAATGCAAATGATATTTTTAAACGGTATACAGGATAATATTGATATAGACTTTGGCGGTCCTGTTTATGGCCGGTCGCATTTTATAAAGGATCTACAAACTCATTTACAGGAGCATTGTGTTTTTTCCCGCTGGTTGGATGATAACAATCTGATACTGACGATTTATTATATAGAAACACCGTATATTGGAGAGTATCGGTTCCGTTTCATCGGTGATAAGGTAATATTTACATTCAATATCAATGTCAGTATGACGCTTAAGGGATTCACAATCATCGGAACAAAGCAGCCAGGCAAATAACACGCAGCTCGCAAATTGCTCCCAAAATATTTGTGTCATTCGGTATATCAATTGCCGGCCTATTGCTTCGGTTCCTGTTGACCTTTTTTAAAGAAACGGCGTATGGGTTTGCGGAATATAAAGTAAACAATTGCGATAACCGGAGATACCGGCAGAACAAATGCAATAAGGCTGAGGATGACCGTAACTATATTTATCAGGAAATTTATCCCGTCCTTTAGCGAAAGCTGCAGTTTGTAGCCCAGGCTGTCCTGATTGGTATTGCCTATAGCAGCCTGATCCTTTTGAAAGCTTATTTGGATTTCACTATAAGTTATCTGACGGTCAAGATTGGTTATATAACCCTTCAAGGATTCAAGCTCATCGGTAAGGCGCCGTATCTCTCTTTCTATTTCCAGAATCTCGGAGACCTTCCAGCCCGGTTTTTGCAGCAGATTACGCATTGTTTCCAGCTCAGTTTCAAGGTTTTTGATCCGGATCTGGGTATCAAAATAGCTGTCGGTCACGTCTTCAGT
>JAEXXN010000511.1 GCA_023405875.1 Bacillota bacterium
TGACTGCATACTCACAAAAGAAGGAGAATTTCGTTATGACGAAAGGGTGACTCAAACCTCAGTTGTGACCGTGAATGAGGGTAAAGCAGACATCGTTCTGTCCGCTAATCCGGCTGCGGGCTTAAGCTCTGATATTGCGGACTATGAACCGGGAAATACCATCCGGGGTTTTGTACTTCGTGCTGATATTGAAGGCTCTTCTTTTGCGTTTGCATTTATTTTAAGAACGGATGCCAACTGATATGTAATTGAAGAAGCGGCACCTGCCTGCTTAAGAACAGTCCGGTGCTGAAAGGAGAATGGAAATGAAAGCCATAATTACAGGGGGTAGTTCCGGTTTAGGCTACGAAACAGCCAGACAACTCAGGGAGAATAATTTCGATGTGATACTTATAGGAACAAACAAGGCAAAACTGGATAAAGCACAGGAGCAATTGAACTGTATAAGCTCCAAGGCGTCAATTGAGTGCTTTGACTTTGATATTTCCGATGAAACCTGCGTAAAAAGCTTTTTCAATATACTGAATGAGAGGCATGAAGCAATCGATTATTTATTCAATGTTGCAGGAAAGTCCTATTACGGCAATATAGAAGAGATCAGCCGCAAGAGCATAATGGACATACTGAATGCAAACATGATAGGGCTTATGCTCATGACTGCCGGGGCAGTAAAGCTTTTTAAGTCTTTCCCTGCACCGAGGCAAAGGGTCGTAAGCATATTATCGACAGCCGCGCTGAAGGGGAAGAAGCATGAGACAGTCTATAATGCTTCAAAGTGGGGCGCCCGCGGATTTCTGGAATCAGTAAGGGATGAAGTAGCAAGTACAAATATCGATATAATCAATATTTACCCCGGCGGTATGCATACGCCCTTCTGGGACAATAGCGTCTCAGGTTATGCAGTTGATACCTTTATGGAGCCGGAGGATGTAGCAAAGCAGGTTATTGCAATTGCAACGGATTATAATACCTGGGTCAGCGATGTGACGATAAACCGCCCGAGGCAGGTATGAAATAACAAGCCTTATAAAGGCTTTCTTGGGAGGTGCCGGTGTATGGGTATGGAAAGCATAAATAATTATGTCAGAAGTGTGGAATTGCTGAGGGATAAGGTGCCTTCGTTTTCGGAGTATCCTTTTAGTCTTCCTGTTGTCAGCGGACTATTCGGGCTTGAATTTCATCCCAAGGTCACTTATTTCATAGGTGAAAATGGAACAGGAAAGTCGACCATTCTTGAAGCTATTGCAGCTTCCTATGGCTTTAATCCGGAAGGGGGAACGAAAAACTTCAGCTTTTCAACTAGGGCCACCCACTCTGAGCTTCATGATTACATACGCCTGGTAAAAGGCATAAGAAGGCCGAAGGATGGATTTTTCCTCAGGGCTGAAAGCTTTTACAATGTTGCCACCAATATTGACGAGCTGGGAGTAACCGATTCCTATGGAGGAAAATCACTGCACAAGCAATCCCACGGGGAATCGTTTCTTTCCCTGTTTCTAAATAAGTTCAGAGGTGAAGGGATATATATATTGGATGAACCGGAGGCAGCTCTGTCCCCCACCAGGCAGATGACAATGCTTTCAAGGCTTCATGAGCTGGTCTGCCGGGGAAGCCAGTTTATAATAGCAACTCATTCCCCGGTTGTTATGGCATATCCGGATGCCGACATTTATGAGATAAAAGAAGGTATCAGCAAGGTAAGCTATGAGGAAACAGAGCACTATAAGATCATGAGAGATTTCCTGAACAACAGGGGGAAAATGCTGGATATATTGCTGGAATAAGAGAAGGGGGTAAAAGCCATGTCAGTCAGAGAAATATTGCTGCTGGGAAATGAAAACCTATACAAGGCTTGTGAGGAAATTACAAGGGACGATATTGAAAGAGCCGAAAGAATAGTTGAGGATCTTAAGGATACAATGCTTGACTTCAGGAAGAAATACGGCTTCGGAAGGGCAATAGCAGCACCTCAGATCAACGAGCAGTACAGAATAATATATATGAACCTTGATAACAACTCGATAGCCCTGATAAATCCGAGGCTTGAATTCATCGGTAATGAGCAGTTTGAAATATGGGATGACTGCATGAGCTTTCCGGGGCTGGAAGTGAAGCTATACAGATATAAAAAGTGTAAAATCTATTACAAGGATCTGGAGTGGAAGGACTGCACCCTGGAATTCCAAGGGGACCTGTCAGAACTGATACAGCATGAATACGACCATCTTGACGGGATAACGGCAGTACAGAGAGCGATTGACAACAAGTCCTTCAGAATAAATAAAAGCAAAGCCGGGTGTTATTAGACGGCATGTACCCGGAATGAGGTGGAGAGTATGTATACTGAAATAAACCGGCAATTGGAAGAAGCACAGCAAGGCATCTACCGCCTGCGTAAAATCACTTCCATGCTGAAGGACCTTCGGAATGAGGAACGGGCCCTTGAGCTTAAGCTATCTGAGCTGAAGGAAATTTGGGACAAAGAAGATATTGATGTACAGAAGCTTGAAAAAATGAGCCTTGCCAGCATTTTCTTATCTGTTCTCGGCAGTCTCCAGGAGCATGTGGAAAAGGAGAAAAGCGAAGCCCTGGCAGCAAAACTCAAGTATGATCAGGCAAACCGCGATCTGGAGGATGTGAAGCGTGAGATTTCAAGGCTCTGTTCTGAGCAGGCGGAATATGCGGATTGTGAACGCAAATATGACAGGCTGTATGCTATGAAGAAGGACACGCTTATGAAAGCAGATCCGGAGAGGGCTCAATATCTTTTGGACCTTAATGAGCAATTAAACGCATCGAAAAGCACCTTGAAGGAGATCAAAGAGGCTGTTTCTGCAGGAATAAATGTAATAAACAGTCTGGATAAGGCTCTGGACAGCCTTGATAGAGCAGAAGGCTGGGGAGTATGGGATATGCTCGGAGGAGGACTGATTTCAGACCTTGCAAAGCATTCCCATATAGATGCTGCCAAGTATGAGGCGGAGCAGACCCAGACCTTGCTGCGCCGGTTCAGGACTGAGCTTGCGGATGTAAGGGTAAACGCCGACATACATTTTGAGACCGACGGCTTTGCCAAGTTTGCGGATTTTTTCTTTGACGGGTTGATTGCAGATTGGTTCATGCAGTCCAAAATCCGGAATTCCCATGAGAGCATATCCAATGTCAGCAGCCAGGTACAAAGTGTATTGAGCAAGCTTGGCAGCCTGGAGCGCCAGGAGACTTCAAGCATAGAAAAGCTGGAGATGAAAATTAAAGACCTGATAATCAAAGCATGATTTTTTCTTCCATGAGTGAATTACTATCAGGTGCGGCGAAAGAAAGATTTGGATTGATTAAAGAGAGGAAGACAGGAAATGAATAAAAGGATATTGATAGCGGTGCTGGCGCTTGTATTGTGCTTCAGCGGCACTGTAAATGCAGCAGCCGAAGAAGCCCAGAACCCGGGAATTGAGATAAACGGCAAAATGCTTGAGGCCTCTGCCGTGATATCGGGGGGAGAACTGTTTTTACCGCTGCGTGCTGTTTCTGCGGAGCTGGGCTTTGATTTGCAGTGGCTTGGGAATGAAAAGGGTATAGAGCTTAACCTGCCTGATAAAAGTGTTTTTATAAACCTTTCGGAATACAAGCTGGTGGTTAATGAGCATGAGACTTATTTGAGCGGGGAATACAGGCTCATAAACAGCAGTACTTACATGCGCCGGGATTTCTTTTCGGATGTCCTCAGATTGGAAGCAGTATGGGATAAGGCATCCAACAAGGTAAGCCTGAAAAACACAGTTGAAAATGCCATAACAATAAATACTATAAAAAAGAGTTCCGAGACAGACAATTTGAAGCTTACTCTTCAGTATCCCGAACTTAAGGGACTGGAAAATACCGAGGTAGAAAACAAGCTTAATGCTATGTTTGCAAAGCTTGCCGAAGAGGCCGGGAACCGGGGGCACAGCACTGCCGGGTACATGGCGGCTGAGCAGCTTGCAAGAGGTATAAAGGCGGAGGTCTATTTCGGCTATAAGGTGAAATATAACCAGAAGGGTTTTCTGAGCATTGTGTTCCTGGACTATATATACAGTGGGGGTGCTCACGGACTTACCGTTCAAAGCTCCTACAACCTTGATCTTGAGACCGGGACAGAATACAAGCTCAAGGATGTGTTCAAGGCTGGCACCGACTATGTGTCAAATATAAGCGGCGAGGTTAAGAAGCAAATGGAGGAAAGAGGGATAGCAGGCTATGTGATTCCCTTTGAAGCCATAAGGGCCGACCAGGACTTCTACCTGTCAAATAATGAGCTTGTGGTCTATTTCCAGGCTTATGAGTATACGCCCTATGCTGCCGGGATACCTGAATTTGCCTTAGACCTTCCAACGATTATGGAAGCAGTGAGTCCGGAGTTTGAATTTTTGTATTCAGTTCCTGTGAGATTTGAAAAGGTAAATGTGGAGCAACAAGTCAAGCCGGAAGAAAAAATGCAGATAGGCGCTGTTTTGCTTAATGCGGAGGTTGCCAGCGGACGGGCCTATGTATATGAAAAGGCGGCTGATAAAGAAAATCTGCATGGAGGCTTTGCAGCAGGAGAGTCATTCTATGATCTGGGAGCTATTGGCAGCATACAGGGGGGATCGAATGAGTTTACTTCTGTCCGAGTCCTTGAGCTGTACGGCAATACGGTGGTAAAATTTCAAGGAGCCTTCGGCAGCCATGTCTCAAATACAAGCTATTTTGTAATAGACCAGGGCGTTCCGGTACCCTTGCTTTCAACTGAAGGGTATACGACAGAAATGGATATTGATGGTGATGGAACAAAGGAAATCGTGGTGCAGCTGCCCGGAACAATCCCTTCGGTAAATATATATGAGCGGGCCGGAGCTTCCTTTTTGACTGCCGGTGTGGATGCCTCTTTGAACGCCGGTTCCGTGACTTTTAACAGGGAGGACGGAAGCTTCTCGGCATATTATAAAGAACAGGGTTCAGAGATTACCTTGGTAAAGGATTATTATTACAACAATGGGGCAATGAAGCTGAAAAAGGCGCCTGGGGATACAGGTGATATACTTTCTGAAAATACTGTTGACTATAACAAGGATTCCATATATGAAAAGCTTATACTGAAAATGTCGAATGGAAAGCAATATGAGGAGACTGCTCCAGGTCCTTTCCAGGGCTGGAACTGGGAAGGGGAGTTTATCCTTCAGCTTGTTGATGATAAGGGCGCTGCGATATCAGAGTACAAACTCAATGAAGCCTTTGAAAACGAAAAATTGATATTCAACAGGGTATTCCTTATACAATTTGATGATTACAACAATGACGGAAATACAGACTTCGCAATAGGGCAATATGGTTCCAGCAACGGCAGCATATACAGGCTGTTTACCATAAGAGCGGGAGAAATCCAGTTGCTGCCGCTGCAAACAGGAAGTATTTTCAGCAGCGCAGGGAACAGCAGGTATACCATTGGCTTTGAAAAGTTCCCGGGAAAAGGATTTCTTAACTCTTACTACGACAACACCGTAGGGAAGAATATCGAACAGGGCTTTGTATGGGACGGCTCGCAGTTTGTTCTGAAAAGCACAATCGAGAAATAGAAGGATCATGGAGGCTTGACATGAAAGAGAAAAACAGGATCAAATTGTCCAAAGAGAAAAGAGAGGATATGCTGTCTGCAATAAAGTACTATTTTGATAAGGAAAGGGATGAGGAATTAGGCGACCTAGCTGCTAATCTGATTCTGGAC
>JAEXXN010000532.1 GCA_023405875.1 Bacillota bacterium
ACGGTGGATTGGTTCTGGGCGCCGACCCGGATATCCCGCGCGGCTATGGAGAGCATGTACTACTGGGGAGAGCTTATCATACACCACAAGGCTTATACCAGAAGGATATACGACTTTGCCAGCCGCAATATACCGGAAGAGCTGCTTTCCGCTCCTGACCCGAATCCTGCAGAGGATGAATATTATGCATGGTATGTACTGAGGCGGATAGGCAGCGTAGGAATGCTATGGAACAAAGCAAGCGATGCGTGGCTTGGCATTGAAGGGCTTAAAAGCAGCGAAAGGAACCAAGCCTTCAGCAGCCTGCTGGAAGCAGGAAAGATCATAGCTGTGAAGGTAGAAGGAATTGAGCTTCCATTATACATAAGAAGTGAATGCCTCGGGCTGATGGAGAAAATAATAAGGGGAAAACCTGCCCCGGGCCGTGCAGTCATACTGGCGCCCCTGGACAATATGCTCTGGGACAGGAAGCTGATAAAGGAGCTGTTCGGCTTTGATTACACATGGGAGGTATATAAGCCCGCTTCTGAGCGGAGCTATGGTTATTATGTGCTTCCGGTGCTTTATGGAGACCGTTTCGTTGCCAGGTTTGAGCCCGGGTGGGATAAGAGCTCCGGGAGGATTATAATCAAAAATTGGTGGTGGGAGCCTGGAGTAAAAGCGGGCAAAGGACTTAAAGGAGAACTGGAAAAGTGCTTTAAGGCCTTTATGGGCTTTCTGGAGGCAGAAGGGATAAAAATGGACGAAAATGCGGCTGAAAGCTACAATAATAAAGGGGTAAAGAAATGAAAGGTATATTTTTTTCAATTGCAGCGGGGTTATTTATAAGCCTCCAGGGGGTATTCAACACAAGATTGGGAGAAAAACTGGGGTTTTGGGAGACAAATACCTTCGTTCACGGCAGCGGCTTTGCACTGACGCTGATCCTTATGCTCATATACGGCACAGGAAGCTTCGCCGGGCTTGGCGAGGTAAACCGGATATACCTTATGGGAGGAGTCCTGGGCGTAATGATAATCTTCAGTGTGATGAACGCCATCTCAGCCCTGGGCGCTACCTACTGCATAGCAATATTACTTGTGACACAGCTTGTTGCAGCAACTGTCATCGACTCCTTCGGCTTGTTCGGCAGCCCTGTGATCAAGTTTGACATAACAAAGCTGCTGGGGCTTGTGATAATGGCAGTAGGTATAATCGTATACAAGCTGAAGGGCTGAGTATTAAAATGCATATGAAACAGTCAAACGGCGGTTGAAATGCCTAACTGTCGTTTTTGTTTTATATATTATATATAAGCTGTATTTTGGACTTATTCCCTGAATATGAATTAATATGACATATATTAAATTTTGGGGGGATAGACTTGAAATCCAGGTTAATAATAATCAATAAAAGAAAATTACTAATGATCCTTGTGCTTCTGGTTGCTGTTCTGTTTTTTGCCTATATCCTGAGGACTATAAGCATAAATACCTTGAATTACTATGATCCGATATATAAAGGCATGGATAATGAGAAAAAGGTTGCTTTTGCCTGCAACGTAGTATGGGGGGAGGAGTACCTGCCGCAGCTCTTAAAGCAGCTTAAGGATAAGGATATTGAGATAACCTTTTTCATCGGAGGGCAATGGGCTGAAAAGAATGAAGAGCTGTTGAAGAGCATACATAATGACGGTCATGAGCTGGGAAACCATGGTTACAAGCATATGTACCACAGCAAGCTGACCCCTGACAAGAACAAGGAGGAGATAAAGAAAACAGAAGAAATAGTGGAAAGGATCACCGGCCGCAAAACTGTACTTTTTGCACCTCCCTACGGCGATATAAACGACACTGTGGTTGACTCTGCCGAAGCTCTGGGCTACAAGGTCATTATGTGGAGCATCGACACCATCGACTGGAATACAAAGGATTACAGGAAGATACTCCAACGTCTGGAGAACAAGCATCATAACGGAGCAATCGTACTGATGCATCCGACAAAGGTCACGATTGAAGCGCTTCCTCAGATTATTGCCAATCTGGAAAGCCATGGCTACGAAATAACTACGGTAAGCGACGTAATAGAAAACGATTGAAAAATAGCATATAGGTTGCATTAAAGAAGGGCACGAAAGAATGAGGCAACATATGAAATCAAGGTATATGTTTTGCAATATTTGAATTCTAGTGTAAAATGCTTATTGCAAAACATATTACACATTATATATAATGAGTTGTACAGTTTTCAAAACTGATTACAGCAGGAGGTAAAGGATGTTTCAAAAAGAACTTTTGGTAAATGGTATACGTATAGTGACCGAAGAGATACCGTACGTCAATTCGGTTTCCATCGGTATATGGATAAAAGTGGGTTCCCGGTATGAAAGCCTGGAAAACAACGGAATCTCACACTTTATAGAGCATATGCTTTTTAAAGGGACAGAAAAAAGGTCGGCAAAGGAAATTGCCAACAGTATAGATAAAATAGGAGGGCAGTTAAATGCCTTCACATCAAAGGAATGTACATGTTTTTACGCCAAGGTGCTGGACACCCATTTTGATATAGCCCTGGATGTACTGTCGGATATGTTTTTCAACTCCACCTTCTCCGGGGTGGAAATCGATAAGGAGCGGGGGGTAGTCCTTGAGGAAATAAATATGTATGAGGATTCCCCCGAGGATCTGGTGCATGACCTGTTCAGCCAGGCGGTATGGTCGGGAAATCCGCTGGGAATGTCTATTCTGGGGACAGAGGAATCTCTCGGGAATATTACCAGAGACAAAATAGTAGAATATTTCAATGAAAATTACATACCTAAGAACATTGTCATATCGGTAGTAGGAAACTTTAAGCACAATGAAGCGGTGGATAAAATAAAAGGGTACTTTGAAAATGTGACCCATAGAGACACAAGTGTTCCGTATATTGAAATACCAAGCTTTGAATCCAAGTATACACTGAAGAGCAAGGTCACCGAGCAGGCTCATCTCTGCCTTGGCTTTAATGGGCTTGATATCAAGAATAAGGCTTTTTATCCCATGCTGATACTGAACAATGTATTCGGCGGAGCAATGAGCTCAAGACTGTTCCAGAAGATCCGTGAGGACAGGGGGCTTGCATACTCTGTATTCTCATACCCGTCCTCCTTTGAGGATTGCGGACTGTTCTCAATATATGCAGGTTCAAAGCCGGATAATCTGAAAAGCGTGGCAGAGCTTATAATGGATGAGATAAGAAACATCAGAGAAGTAGGAATAACCGAGGAGGAGCTGTACGACTCCAAGGAGCAGCTTAAAGGCAGCTACATACTGGGCCTGGAAAGCACAAGCGGAAGAATGATCTCCATAGGCAAGTCGGAGCTGCTGCTTGAGAAGATATATTCACCTGCTGAAATACTGCAGAGGATTGATGAAGTGGACATGGACAGCGTAAACGGCATAATCAGATACCTGTTCGATGTTGAAAACATGGGAGCGGCAGTAATAGGCAGCATGAAGAAGAGTACCGACATCAGGAAGCTGTTCAGATAGATATTAAGCTGACAGACATATGATTTTGGGGAGGAATTGCAGTGGAAGATATAATAATAAAGTACATAAGGACAGGCAGTGGCATGGCTGACCAGGTAAAAACCCCTGAATATGCCACTGCGGGCTCGGCCGGCATGGACTTAAGCGCCTGTATCCCCGGGGAAATAACCATAAAGCCCGGAGAAATAGCCAGGGTGAATACCGGAATTGCCATCCAGATCCCCCAGGCTGATATAGGAGGCTTTGTATTTCCGAGAAGCGGATTATCCAGCAAGCATGGCATATCCCTTGCAAATTGTGTAGGAGTTATAGATTCCGATTATACAGGAGAGCTGATCTGCCCTGTAATAAACCACAGCAGTAAGGAATACACCATAAAACCGGGAGACAGGATAGCACAGCTTGTGTTCCTTCCGGTAATAAAGGCCAGGCTTCAGGAAACGGATAAGCTTGAGCCTACTGAGAGAGGCTCGGGAGGTTTTGGGTCTACCGGAGTATGAGATAAAAAGGAATATTTGTCTACTTCACTAATATAATAGAATATACGTATTGAAAAATCTATTGGTGAGGTGATATCATGAGATTCAGCAAATTAGGCGGCAAGGAGATCGTATCCCTGCCGGATTGCGAGAAGCTGGGATACCTGGGTGACTGCGATCTGGTCGTTGATAGTGAGACCGGAAAGATAAAGTCTCTGATAGTTCCCGAAAATAAAGGTTCATTGGCCTTCTTCATCGACAGGAGATACATAGAGATCCCCTGGGAGAGAATAAAGAAGATAGGCAGCGATATGATAATAATAGATTTTGCGGATATATTGAAGTGAACAAACAGCTACAGGC
>JAEXXN010000557.1 GCA_023405875.1 Bacillota bacterium
CCCGGAACGGACAGACCCCCAGGCAAAATAACCAGACGGGCCCGCAGAGATGGGACCTGCGCCAGTGATTTTGCTGGCTTTGAAAGGTGACAAGGACATCGCTTCCCCTCAGCCGGAGTGCTTCACACACTTTTTGGTTGTGTCGCATTCTTCTACATAAACGAATTGCCTGATGAAATACAGGAAGAATTATAATAAAATTTCCTGTAAAATGTTCAATATAGAACAAAGCTTACCGGAGGGATCATTATGAAACAGGTTTACGCACCGGGCTGCGGGATTATGCTTTACAAGCCGGAGCTTGCTGAAAAGCTTATGGAGTTTTTGAATAAGGGCCCATATACTATTCCCGGGCATTTGATATGCTGCAAACACCAGCCTAGCCTTGAAGCGGGCACGCAGGTCATCAATACCTGCCCGGGCTGTGACAGGCGCTATAGGGAGCTGTATGAGGGGATATCCACAATATCCCTGTGGGAGATATTGGCCGAAAGCAGCACCTTCCCCTTTCCCGACTACAGGGGAATAAAGATGTCCATTCAGGATGCCTGCCCTACCCGGACTGAGGACAGGGTACACCTTGCAGTCAGGAAGCTTATGGATAAGATGAACATAAGCATAGTAGAGCCGAAAAACACCCGGGGCAAATCCGTCTGCTGCGGCGACAGCTCTTATGGCAGCCTGCCCCTGGAGCAGGTCATGGGAAAAATGAAAAAGCGCGCGGAGGAGATGCCCTGTGATGACGTGGCAGTTTACTGCATATCCTGCATAAAATCAATGCATATCGGAGGTAAAAGACCGCGGTATATAGTTGATCTGCTGTTTGGAGAGGATACTGAAGCAGGGATATACCACCCTGACAAATGGCATTCAATGCTGCAGGAATTTATTGATGCACACTGACAAGGAGAAAAAAGATGAATGAACATGCTTTACTGTCAGACAGTGAAAAATGGGAAGCTGTTGCAAGCTGTGACAAGAGCTTTGACGGGATATTCCTTTATGGGGTAAAGACTACCGGGATATTCTGCCGTCCCTCTTGCAGGGCCAAGACTCCCGTACGCGGCAATGTACTTTATTTCAATAACAGCATGGAAGCAATTAATGCGGGCTTCCGTCCATGCAAAAGATGCCGTCCGGACAAGGAGATTTTTGAGCCGGAGAGGGAGCTGGTGAACAAAGCTAAGTTAATATTTGATAAAGAATATGACGGCATAACAGATATGAATAATACTGCAAAACAGCTTGGGGTCAGTACCAATTACCTGACAAGGCTTTTTAAGAGGCAGCTTGGGCTTACTCCTGCACAATATATTGCCGGGCTGAGAATAAATAAAGCTGCAGAATTGCTGGAGCACACAGAAAAAGATATCCTCGAGATCGCATATATGACAGGCTTTAAAAGTCTGTCCAGCTTTTATAAACGCTTCAAGGAGAAAACGGGACATACGCCGAAGGAGCACAGGAGAATAGGAGGGACTTAGAATGACGGTACTTTATTATGAATCTGATATAGGCAGGCTTGCATTAAAAGAAATTGACGGGAAGATAACCAATATTTATTTTTCTTATGAAGAATTGCCGGAGGATACCGAGATAGGTGAGACACCACTTCTCTTGGAAGCTGTAAAGCAGCTTGAAAGCTATTTTAAAGGGGAGCTTCGGGAATTTACATTGCCTTTGGAGCCCAATGGTACGGAATTTATGAAACAGGTCTGGACTGCCCTCTGTGGGATACCCTATGGTAAAACTGCAACCTATGGAGAAATAGCTGAAAGGGTAGGACGGCCAAAGGCAGCTCGGGCAGTAGGACTTGCAAACAACCGGAACCCGATCCCCATAATCATTCCATGCCACCGGGTCATAGGTGCAAATGGTTCCCTTACAGGCTATGCCGGGGGTCTGGATATGAAAAAGAGGCTGCTTGATCTGGAGAAAATAGAGTAATGAAGGTATTTGAATATGGGTTGAAGGAAATAGAATATCTGAAAAGCAAGGATAAGAAGCTTGGAGCGGCTATCGAACGGATAGGAGCGGTAAAGAGAGAAATAACTCCCGATCCATTTGCTGCAATGGTTTCCAGCATAGTCGGACAGCAGATATCCAGCAAAGCGGCAGCCACTGTATGGAGCAGATTGAATGGACTGTTGGGGGTCATTACTCCTGAGAGCATATCAAAGGCAGAATTGTCGGATATCCAGGGCTGCGGAATGACTTTGAAAAAGGCGGGCTATATAAAAGGAATTGCAGAGACCGCCATATCCGGAGAGGTGGATTTCGATAAGCTTCACACCTTGGGGGACCAAGAGATTATCAGAAAGCTGTCCTCCTTGAAAGGCGCCGGTATCTGGACTGCTGAAATGCTGCTTATATTTTCCCTTTGCCGCCCTGATGTGGTAAGCTACAGGGACCTGGCAATATGCAGAGGAATGATGAAGCTGTACGGCTTGAAAGAGCTGCCCAAAGAAAAATTTGAAAGATACAGGAAGCGGTATTCACCATACGGCTCTGTGGCAT
>JAEXXN010000560.1 GCA_023405875.1 Bacillota bacterium
GGATAATACTCAAAGACTGCCTTGTTAAGCTTCCTTATGAAATCGACGGCCTCAAGGTTTTCTCTGCCTCCATACTTATTGGGCGTCCATTCACCCGCTTTTCTCTCATAATCAAGATAAAGCATGCTTGCCACAGCATCCACCCGGAGTCCGTCTATATGATATCTGTCGAACCAGAAAACTGCATTGGATATAAGAAAGCTCTGTACCTCAGGCTTTCCGAGATCAAAATGACAGGTCCCCCAGCCGTAATTTTCTCCCTTTCTTGGGTCGCTATACTCATAGAGGGTAGTTCCGTCGAAAAGCCTCAGTCCGTTGTCGTCCTTGCAAAAATGCCCCGGTACCCAATCCAGTATGACTCCGATATCCGCCTTATGGAACTTGTCTATTAAATACATAAGCTCATAGGGGGAACCGTACCTGCTGGTTGCCGAATAATAGCCCGTCGCCTGGTATCCCCAGGAGCCGTCAAAGGGATACTCCGTAAGGGGCATAAGCTCAATATGCGTATAGCCCATAGCAACCACATAGCTGGCAAGCTCATCGGCCAGCTCCCTGTATGAATAATATTCTCCGTCGGGCTTCCGCTTCCATGAGCCTGCATGGACTTCATAGATGTTTACCGGACTCTCATATATATTCGACGCCTTACGCTTCTCCATCCACAGGTTGTCCTCCCATTGGAAGCCCTGAAAGGAAAACAGCTTTGATGCATTACCGGGCCGCAGCTCGGAGAAAAAGGCATAGGGATCCGATTTCACCAGAAGCCTTCCATCCCTTGTATGTATTTCAAATTTATACATATCCCACTGCTTCAGTCCGTATACAAATATTGACCATATGCCGGACCCATCCTGCCTGGACATCGGATGTCCGGTACTGTCCCAGTTGTTGAAGTCACCAATAAGGCCGACATGTTCGGCATTTGGAGCCCAAACCTGAAATACAGCACCTTCCACTCCATCCATACGAATTAGATGCGCACCCAGAAAATCATAACTCCTATAGTGGTTTCCTTCCCTGAAAAGGTAAGCATCATAGGAGCCAGGGGGTTGCTCTCTCATTTGCATCCCCTCCTTGTTTTTAATTGAAATACATATATATATATTACAGCTCTATATTAATATTCATTTTATTCAAATAGTCCAGATATTCCCTACCCTGGACCTCATCCATGGGAAAGGGCCTTCCCCATTTTATTATGCCGGGGACAGCCTCCACAGCTTTTATTCTGCCCTTGCCGTCAAATCTCACGGTAGCAAGCACCGTCCTGTTTGATATTTCTGCATGGGAGGTGGTAAATATGAAATTACCCAGGCTGTACATGATAAGTTTGTCCTTATACATTTCAAAACGCCGGACCACGTGGGGATGATGCCCCATTACAACCTCCGCCCCTGCATCAACCACCTTGTGGGCAAGCTCGACTTCTCTCTCCTTTACTTCTGTAGTACCCTCCTTTCCCCAATGCACCGATACAATAAGTATGTCGCATTTTGAGTCAAGAGCCCTGACGGCACTGAGGACCTCTTCCTCATGAACCTTGTATGCTCCTATTATTCCGGGTCTTTTCTCTCCGGCATACCAATCGGTACTTGGAACAACGCTTGTAAAAGCAATGAACCCTATATCAAGGCCTTTTTTGTTGAGTACGATTCCGTCGGCAGCCTCCTTTTTGTTGTGACCTCCTCCCCCATAGCCTATACCGTTATCCTTCAGGGTCTTCATTGTCTCAACAAATGCACCCCGCCCATAATCCATAGTATGATTGTTCGCAATACTCACTGCAGCAAAGTTATATTTCTTCATAAAGGCAGCAAGCCTTGGACTGCTCCTGAAGGTATGCTCCTTGTCCGGCATTGGCTCTCCGCTGTTGCTCAGCGCCGTTTCCAGATTCCCGAATACCATGTCGCTGCCCCTGAACTGCTTCTCATAGCCCTGGAATACGTAATCCTCTCCCTTTGACCTGATAAAGCCTGCAACAGACTTATCAAACATTATATCTCCTGCAAAGGAGAGCACCAGCTCTTCCTCCATATCTTCCGCTACATCTTCCTCATGTCCCGCCGTTTCCTGCACAATGCCGCCCTTCGGCTCCTCCGGGATGCTGCGGGTATCACCGGAACTCTCCGTCCCTGAACATCCTATCATCAGAATTATAGTAACAGCAACCACTAAAGCTGAAATTCTTTTCATTCCTTCACCACACTATTCATTTCTGTCTCTGATTTCAAAGGGTATGACCCTGGCTTTCTTAATTTCCTCTGCTTCCTTTCTGTTCCCATAGGCGTCAATTTCAGATTTCAGTGCTATCCATATAAATGTCAGAACTGTTATATCATCCAGTATTCCGATCCCTATCAGGAAATCCGGTACTATATCCACAGGAAATATAAGATACAGAAGGCTTCCGATAATAAGCAGCTTTTTAAAAACAGATACATTTCTATCCTTCATATATCGTATTATCAGCTTGATTCTCTTCAGCATAATACCATCCTTTACAAATCTGCCGTATGCATTATCAATCGTTCATATTATTATTAATTAATTCGACCAATGTTATGTATTTCCTGCATATGCGAAATATTCTGAAGATAGAAAATTATAACTTCACATATGTAGGCTGCTGTAGTATAATGTAGTAGGAATAATTCAGGCTGAATTCTTATATAGAAGCGGGGGACATCCCTATGGGGTGAATAGCATGACAGCTTGTTTTCATGCTTAGGGCTACTCTCAACCCGAATCCGTCAACTAACCTCGTAAGCCGTCTGAGAGGAGATATCAATGCATACTGACCTATTCAAAAGGACAGTCCTGGCTGTACTATCTTTTACACTTTTATTCATCATGACCATACCTGCCTCTGCCGATTCAAATGTTTTCAAAAAAGGAGATAAGTCCCCTGTTATAGCTGAAGTTCAGGCAGCTCTGCTGGAGCTCGGTTTTTTTGACGAAGTGTGTACAGGCTATTTTGGCGAAGTTACCGAGGCTGCAGTCATAAAGTTTCAGAAAAAGTACAAGCTGGGAGCCGACGGAGTTCTGGGCTCCACTACAATAAGCTGGCTCAATAAGGAAGCCGGGAAGAACATAACCATTCCCCCGCGTTCCATAGCCAGCAGGAAAGACACAACAAAAGTAAATGTGCGGTATACGATCAAGAAGGGTGACACTATATGGGATATTGCGGATGACTATAATGTATCTGTAGATTCCATTCTGAAATATAACGGGCTTGACGAAAACAGCATACTTGCTATAGGCGATGAGATCATAATCCCCAATGTGGTGAAGGTGGTAAAACCGACACCGCCTGCTGCCGATAAGCCCAAGGAAGAAAAGCCTGCGGAAAGCAAGCCGGAGGAGAGCAAGCCCGAAGAGAGCAAGGAGCCGCCTTTGCAGGACAGCTCAGAGCTTGGAAATATATTTGAGCACAACGAAAATATATACGTTGTTGCAGAAAATGATACCTTTGGGTCGATTGCAGAGGACTTCGGCGTTACCGCAGAAGCCATACGATCCGAAAACAACTTCAGCACCGATACCCAGCTGAAGCTGGGCCAGGAAATCAAAATCCCCAAGGCCGGCGATGTAGAAATAGATGAGAACGACCAAAAGGCTGCCGATCCGGCAGATAATAAGGGTGAATACCTGGACTGGTTCAAGGAGGTCCAATACATATATGCCAAAGGTGATATTGCCACAGTGACAGATATAAAAACCGGCAAATCCTTTAAGGTAAAAAGGTTATACGGCAGGAACCACGCAGATTCCGAGCCTTTGACCGCAGAAGATACAAAGATAATGAAAAGTATCTACGGAAGCTGGTGCTGGGACAGAAGGGCCGTAATAGTCACAGTCCAGGACAATGACGGCGTGGAAAGAAAAATAG
>JAEXXN010000584.1 GCA_023405875.1 Bacillota bacterium
TGTTTTCGTAAAGCTGCACACCCTTCTGGTATGCCTCTCCAATATAATACCTGGGCAGAACAGATACCATAAGCTTATCGGCAAAGGCGCTGTTGCCGGTCCAGGTGGAAAGGGGCTCCAGGCCGAAATCAAAGGAAGCCACTCCAACCATTCCCCTTCCCTTTTCAATCCTCTGCAGCAATACATGGTTTCCTTCGGTAATTATTGCCGTGCTGTTTCTCATGCTTATATCCAGTGAACTGATGCCGACAGTTTCTACAGTCTTGCTTTCAGCCAGCTTGTGAAGGCTTGAGGTTTCAAGGCTGCTGATTTCGCCTACCTCTCCGGGGATAAAATCGTCCTTGAAAACCGACAGGGTTTTATTCTGTGAAGGCCCTGTGCCGATTATCAATACGCCCCCTTCATATACCCAATCCTTCAGGGCTTTATACTGCTTATCCCCAAGCTTTGAGGTATCAAAATCATTGATAACGATGACGTTGAAGGCCTTCAGCACGTCAGTATCCTCAGGAAAGCTGTGTTCATCCAGCCTGACGTTTTTCGTACCTATATTGCCGGCATTTTTCATGGTAATTTTATTTATATATTTTACACTGTCATAGTCATCACTTAGTATTCCGATGGCGAAGGTTTCCCTATTGGAGCCCGGGTCCACCCTGAAGGTCTTTGTACTCACGATAGAATTACCTTCGGCAAGGTTGACATTTATTTTGGTATTGAATAGATTAACCGGTATATTCATTATGAATTCCTTGGTGGAATCCTTGGGAAGGCTTACCTTCATAGCATAAACCGTAATACTCCCGGATTGATTCGGCATCTCTATCTGCAGCTCGCCGTTTATATCCCGGAGTTTGTTTTCTACCACAAAATAGACAGGCGTACTATATCCGAGCTTATAGAACTTATCAAAACCAACCCTGATATCCATATTTATTCCATCATCAGCTTCAGCCTGTACGGCAAGCTGTGTGAACTGACCTGCTGCAAGCATAAGGATCAATACTACAGCTATTCTCCATTTCCCTTTCAATTGTCAACCCCCTATATCAAATCAATATTGTGTATATTATTATTGCTCCGCCGATTAAACCTTGCCAAAGATTTGCGTGGATTTTTGCCACAAGGCAAGGCGGAGGAGGAAGTAATATGCGTATATTGCGACTGACGACAACGCAGCATTGTGGTAAAAAGACCGCAAAGATTGGCATTGTTTAGTCGGTGGAGCAATAACTTCATATGTATAGACTATCGCCCTGATATTTTGACGAAACAACCGGCAATAAAGTTTCAAATTCTGTTTATCTTCTGCGGGCTGCGCCGTTACAGTAAATATTTGTATCCTGATATTATTTTAACCTACCCTTATTAATTATCCAATACATGCAATATAACAATTGGTTTACATTTGTGGTAGAATGATGCTATAACGAGCAAAGGCAAAAAAATTTTCTACTGATGCGTTATAAGCTCATGGAGGTATTTTATGGATATAGAAAGAATGAAAAAGCTGCTTTTTGATTTTTGCAGCGTACCCAGTATAAGTGAAACTGCCGGAGAGCTCTCCATGGCAAAGCTCCTTTATGACAAAGTATCAGAGCTGAAGTATTTCACAGACAATCCCGGAAATATTGCAATTGATCCCATTAAGGGAGACCACCTGAACAGGACCTTCTTCCATGCATTGATGGAGGGCGGGGTCAAAAGCAAGGAAACCGTCATACTTTTAAGTCATTTCGATGTGGTGGACGTACTGGATTACGGCCCCTACAAGGATTATGCCTTTAATCCGCAGGAATATACCGGGCTTCTGAAGCAGGACCACAGCATCAGCCTCTCACAGGAGGCCAAAGAGGATCTTGCCTCAGGAGATTATATATTCGGCAGGGGAACAATGGATATGAAATTCGGAATAGCCCTTGATGTCGAAATAATGTCCCAGATAGAAAGTAAATTAGAATATTTCCCGGGAAATATTCTTTTGCTGTCAGTTCCTGACGAAGAAAACAATTCCGCAGGGATGCTCGCAGCGGTTGAGCTTTTGGCCGGGCTGAAGGAGGAAAAAGGCCTGGACTACAAATGCTGCCTTGTTTCCGAACCTCATTTCCCCAAATACCCAGGGGATAACAACAAATATATTTATACAGGTGCCATAGGGAAGCTGCTTCCCGTATTCTTCTGTATCGGCAAGGAAACTCATGCGGGAGACCCTTTTTCAGGGTTGAATCCCAACCTGCTCACAGGGAAAATAATAGAGAAAATCGAGCTGAACCCCGAGCTGTCCGACGCCTTTGAAGGCTTCAGGGTACCGGCTCCCGTGTGCCTGAAGCAGGCAGATGTAAAAGCCTCCTATTCTGTATCCACCCCCGCGGCAGCTTATGCATATTTCAATTTTATGACCATTGAAGCTACCCCCGACATATTGCTTGGAAAACTCAGAGCTGTTGCCGAGGAGTCCTTTACAGAGGTACTTCAGGACATCAGGGACAAGGCGGACAGGCTGGAAATGCTGACAGGAGGCAAACCGAAGCTGCCGGAAATAAAACCTGTGGTTGTAACCTTCCAGGAGCTTTATTCCATGTCGCTGGAAGCAAGGGGAACCGAGTTTGAAGAGCATATGAAGTCTTTCATAAAGGAGCTTCCACCGGCCGATCTGAGAGAGCTGTCCCTCAGCGTTGCAAGGGAGGTACATAAATTCTGCCCTTACAGGGACCCCATGATAGTACTGTTCTTTGCCCCTCCTTATTATCCGCACTCGGGAACAGGCAGGGAAAAAGGCAAAATATCCGAAATAGCCGGGAGGATACTTGAAAAAGCCCTTTCGGAATATGGGGAACAGATGACCATAGAGCCATTTTTCCCGGGCCTTTCAGATATGAGCTATCTGGGTCTGCCCGATAACATAAATATAGAAAACCTTAAGGCCAACTTTCCTCTCTGGGGCGATAGGTATGCCATACCCCTTGATTCCATAGCCGGCCTTAATATACCGTTTATGAACATCGGCCCCTTGGGCAAGGATGCCCATAAGTATACCGAAAGGCTTTGTATTTCCTATTCCTTCAACAAAGCCTCAAAATTGGTTTTTGAAGCGGTACTGTCCGCACTTGATGTAAAGCCCGAAGCTTTCGGGCTATGACAAGAAGTGGGGGACATCTTTAGCTTCGTTATAACGGAGGTATGGCGAATACTGTTCGCCCCCGCGGATAATTATATATTGTAAAAGCAAACACATATTTAAAAGAAAAGAGGTTGACCTATGGCTAAAGTCATACTGAAGAAGGGTGAAGAAGACAGGCTCCTCATGGGGCATCCCTGGGTATTCGGCAACGAAGTCAGGATCATAGAGGGTGCCGTTGTCCCCGGTGATATAGTTGATGTACACGATTTTAAGAATAATTATATAGGCAGCGGATACATAAATCCCAATTCAAAGATACTTGTAAGACTGTTGACCCGTGAGCATGAAGAAATAAACAGGGATTTCTTCAGGAAAAGGATCCGGCAGGCATGGGATTACAGGAGGAAACTTGTAGATACCTCAAGCTGCCGTGTTATTTTTGGTGAAGCCGACTTCCTGCCTGCACTTATAGTAGATAAGTTCGGGGATTATCTCAGTATACAGACACTTTCTCTGGGTATAGAGAAGTATAAGGACATCATACTGGAGCTGCTGGAGGAAATACTTGAACCAAAGGGAATATACGAGAGAAATGACGTGCAGATAAGGGAAAAGGAAGGCCTTGAGCAAAAAAAGGGCTTTATAAAAGGCCCCTTTGATACTACTGTTGAAATAATGGAAAACGAAGTAAAGCTGCTTGTAGATATAGCGAATGGGCAGAAAACCGGGTATTTCCTTGATCAGAGGGAAAACAGAGCTGCCCTTAAGCCTTTTGTAAAGGATGCCCGGGTGCTGGACACCTTCACTCACACCGGAGGCTTTGCCCTTCATGCGGCATACTACGGTGCAAAGGAAGTAACTGCTGTGGATATTTCAGAGCACGCCATAGAATATGTTAAAAGAAATGCAGAGCTGAACGGGCTGCAGGATAAGATCAAGGGAGTAGTGGGCAATGTCTTCGATGTTCTCAAGGAATACCAGACAACCAACGAGAAATTCGATGTGGTAATACTCGACCCCCCTGCATTCTGCAAAACCAAGTCTGCCGTGGAGGGGGCCTACAGAGGCTACAAGGATATAAACCTGAGAGGCATGAAGATATTAAAGCCCGGAGGCTTCCTGGTTACCTGCTCCTGCTCCCACTACATGTACCCCGGACTGTTCATGGAAATGCTCCAGGATGCAGCCAGGGACGCCAAGCGCATGGTAAGGCAGGTGGAGTTCAGGACACAGGCCAAGGATCACCCGGTGCTGTACGGTTCTGATGAATCGATGTATCTGAAGTGCGTGATTCTACAGGTGATGTAGATTTCAGGGACAAGGGGACAGGTTCCTTGTCCCGGGTTTGCCGGCGTTCGGCACAATATAGGAAGGATGCGACGTAAAAAAGCGGAACGGTTTAGAACCATTCCCTACATATGCTCCATTCCTATGGATGGATTTAGAGGTTACAAGCTAAGGATAGTAGGCTTTGGAATGTAGGTGAAATGTTATACGGCAGCTTGCGGAGAAACCTTAGAACTTCTTAGCGAAATGTAGGAATAGCAGCAGCAACTGTTCGAGGGTCGCGAGTTTTGCTGCTGCCCGGAATGAGCTTAGAAGTTCTGGTTTCGGAGCTTCGCTGCGGTATAATATTTCACTTGCACTCCAAAGCCTATACCAACTCCAGGTATGTCGCATCCTTCTTATTGTGCGACAGCTCCTCCATATTTCACTCTTTAGCAATTATACGGTCTATCACAAGCTGCCTGAAGTCTTGAGACAGCATTGAAAAATATGCGGTAAAGCCGGTTACCCTTACTACCAGATCAGGATGCATGGATGGATCCCGGTGAGCCTCCAGGAGCTTTTTCTCATCTATGATGTTTATATTCAGGAGCGTTGCTCCCTTATCAAATAATGTACGTATAAGGTCAGCCATTTTTTTTACAGCTTCATCGTCCCTGACCAGCCCCGGGTCCAGCTCCAACTGTACAGGGGCGGTATTTCCATAGCCGGGCTGTATAGCTGCAATAGTATTTGCCAGGGCGGTTACCGCTCCGTCCTTCCTGAAGCCGGGCATAGGATTCGCTCCGTGGTTTATAGCCTCCCCGGCCCTTCTCCCGTTTGGCGTCGCACCTACCGCTTTTCCGAAATCTATTGTGTTGGCCCAGGAAAACCAGCCGGGAATAAAGTTGTAGCGTGGATATATGTCGTTCTGCGCTCGCACAAGGGTAGTAAACAGCTCCGATATCCTCGTCCCCCACTCATCTCCGGGGGAATTTCCCTGGCCGTACCGGGGGCTGCTTTTCATCATGAAACGTATATACTCTCCCTCTGTTCCCTCAAAGTTGTTTTTTATGACTTCAGCAAGCTGCTGCCAGGTAATGCGGCCTTCCTTTTCAATCCGCTGCTCCAGGGCGGCAAAGCAATCCGCAATAGTTGCGATTCCGGCTCCGTCAATTGCCAGGTTATAGTATTCGGCACCTCCGTCGGAAACATCCAGTCCTTTTTCAACAGGTCCATGACTTAAAAGATTGAGTATGAGCTCCGGTTCGTTGAATACCTGGTATCTCATATGGAAATCCATCCCCTGGGCTGTAACGGCAACGGCTTTGCCAAGATGACCGGCAAAGCTGCTCCACAAATTATCTATACCCGGCCGGCATGGAGCTTGAGACATCATTTCTTCGAAGGCTACCTCGAATACCTTTGCAACATTGACCTTTACAAGGTCATTCAAGGTATACTCCAGACCCGGAAGGGACATCCAGTTGCAGCCTACGGCTATGCGTTTTCTTGCCAACTCTGCGGAAAAACCGCTTTTCATAAAGCCCTCCACCAGGGCCTTATCTCCCGAATACCTGGGCCAGCCGTTTTTATTGCTGAAAAGGTAATCAACCGATTTCAGGAAGAAAGCTTCATCCAGCCCCTCATGCACACGTATTGTGAGGTTGCAGGAGGTATTGATCTTGTTGGCTGCTTCCAGCACAAGATAGGATATATGGCTGGTCATGTCCCTGCCGTTCTCATCAGGCCCACCCAACTGGTAATAGTGGGTGTCGTTCAATAAAAGGCAGGCAATATAGAATACGGCTTCCTCATCATCGATCAGGCCGGATTCTATATCCCGCTCATAGAATGGTCTCAGCAGCTCGTCCAGTTGTCCTCCTGCCCCGTCCCGGTTGTAGGTCCGGGTGATCATATTGAACCAGCATATCCACTGGCAGGCTTCCCGCATCGTCTTGGGCGGGTTGCCGATTATCTGCTTGTTTACTTCCTTCATAGACTTCAGGTTGGCTTTCAGGATGGGATTCTTTTCTTCCATTTCCATTTCGCTTATAACATCTACAGTATTCTGAATCCATGCCTTGATCCCATAAATAGTCTTTATCTCAGCCTCGTAAAATTCTCCGCACTCTCCGGGATTAATCGACTTGTAACGGTTGAGCTTCTCCAGCAGCCCATCCCAGCCCGCTTCCAGGCCTATGCCGTAATCCGGTGCAAAGTGGGCATCAAAGCCTATTCCGGCTATAATATTGTATTTGTCAAACTCTGCCTTGAGCTGTGAAAAATCATAGTCGGGATTCCATGTGGAGCCTTTCATCCGCGAAAGGAAAAACATCCACCTGCCGGAAAAGGCATCCACAGGATCTACATATACAGGATGCTTGCACATCAGATCATAAAAATTGTCCGACCAGCCCTTATATCCATAAAAGGAACCATCCTGATGATTCGGTATGATTTCCCATACAAAATCCTCCGGTGGAACCACTCTTCCATAGTCATCCTCATCGAGGCCGCCCTCAGCTTCTATTTTCCGCTTTGTCTCCAGAAGCTTTCTTTCACGCAGTATTGCAATACGTTCGTCATAGCTCAGCATTTTATCTGCCGGAATGCTGTTTAACAAGCGTTTCACCGCTCTCACCCCCTTTGATTGTTATCCTGTTCTTACAGGTATGCCATACCGCTTCGCCGCGGCAGCCAGTTCATCCATTTCAGCCTTGTTGTTTGGCCTCGCTTCCTCAAAAGGGTTAGCTGCGCTCAGTCCCCTGTACTTGGCCTCTCCCAGCGGATTATAATTCAGAAGCTCATAATATTCCAGGTTGGGTAAGGCTGCTATGAAAGCAGCTATTCCCTCTATTTCTTTCACCGAATCGTTGACGCCCGGTATTACCGGCGTCCTTACAATGAAAGGTATTCCTGTTTCAGAAAGCCTCCGGACATTTTCCAGGACCCTTTCATTGGAAAGCTTTGTCCAAGCCTCATGTTTGCTGCTTTCAAACAGTTTTATATCCAGCATTACCAGATCAGTCACTTCAAGAAGCTTCTCAATCGCCTCCCAGGGGAAGCTGAGATTGGTTTCTATTGCTGTATTGATGCCTTCACCTTTACAGCGCTTCAGCAGCTCACGGGCAAATTCCGCCTGTACCAGCACCTCTCCCCCGGAAAGGGTGACCCCTCCCCCGGAGGTCCGGTAATAATCCATATCCTGCAGCACTTCATCCATAACGTCCTCAATCGTCAACGGCTTTCCGGTCAGAACCATGGCTCCGGGGAAGCATATTTCCGAGCATTTGCCGCAATTGCTGCACAACTGCCTGTCATATATATGTCCGGCAACCGACTGCTTCTGTGCCCCTGTGGGGCATACTTCAACACATTTAAGGCAGCCGATGCAGTTATTTTCATAATATATCATCTGTGGTGCCGGGTTTATCGTTTCAGGATTATGACACCATGGGCATGCCATATTGCAGCCCTTTAAGAAAACGGTGGTCCTTATGCCGGGACCGTCATGCAGTGAAAATCGCTGTATATCTGTGATTATGCCTTTCATTGAAACACCCCCAAAAGAAAATTAAAGCATTTTTTGTCTCCGATACCCTGCATAGAAAGCGGGGGTACTTATATATTGCTGCTCTTAAACCAAACTGCATTCAACCGTGTTCTTTTGAGTATCAATGGCACAGGCCAGGAGGCGTTCCTGTGTGGCATCATTCCTGTCAAATTCCCCGGTTATCCTTCCGCCTCTCATGACATAGGTCCTGTCACAGACGCCAAGTATCTCAGGCATCTCAGAGGACATCATTATAATAGCAAGCCCTTGCCGGGCCAATTTATCCAATATCGCATAAATCTCACTCTTCGCCCCTACATCTATACCGCGGGTCGGTTCATCAACAATAAGGACCTTGATATCCTTCTTCAGCAGCCAGCGGGCTACTATCACCTTTTGCTGGTTACCGCCGCTCAGATTGGCTATAAGCTGATCAAGTCCGGGGGTCTTTATCCGGAGATCCTTTATCATTCCTTCAACCCTGTCCTTCTCATAGTCATTCATCAGTGAGAAGCCTTTTCTGAATTGCCCCAGGGTAGATATGGTCATATTCTTTTTTACGCAAAGGTTTGCAAGTATGCCTTCATCCTTGCGGTTTTCCGGTATCATTCCTATTCCCCTGCGGACCGCTTCATGGGTAGACCTGAATTCGGCTGCAGCCCCATTGATCCGTATTGTCCCCCCAAGCTTCTCGTCAACGCCGAATAAAGCTCTCGCAAGCTCTGTGCGGCCCGAGCCCATGAGCCCCGAGAAGCCTACTATTTCTCCACTCCTTACATGGAAGGTTATATCCTTGACGTACTCGGTGGTCAGCCCCTCAACCTCCAGCAGCTTGGCCCCCAATTCCGTCTGGGTCTTGGGATACATGTCCGATAGCTTTCTGCCTACCATCATGGAAATCAGCTTATCCGGATCCAGCGCCTCTGTCTTTTCAGTTCCGACATATTCTCCGTCCCTGAATACCGTCACACGGTCCGCTATTTCAAATATCTCCTCCAGCTTGTGAGAAACGTACAAAATGCCTACTCCGCTCTCCCTGAGCCTGCGTATGACTTCATAAAGATTGGTTATCTCCTTTGGGCTCAAAGCAGAGGTAGGTTCATCCATTATTATCACCCTTGGCTCCTTTGAAAGGGATTTGGCTATCTCCACCATCTGCTGCTGGGCAATGCTGAGGTAGCCTACCTTCATACGGGGGTTTATATCAAGTCCTATACGTGCAAGATACTTCTCCGTATCCTTATAAAGCTTCTCCCATCTTACCCTTCCCAGGGAATCAACAGGAAGGCAGCCGAAAAATATGTTTTCCGCAACAGAAAGGTTATTTGCAAGGTTCAGCTCCTGGTAAACCACAGTAACGCCCTTATCTATGGCATCGGCTGTATTCCTTACGGAAACCGGCCTGCCATCCATGAGGTATTCCCCTTCATCCGGCATATAAGCTCCCGATATGATCTTTATAAGCGTCGATTTACCGGCGCCATTTTCACCCATCAGCGCGTGCACTTCCCCTGCCTTGATATCCAGTGATACGCCCTTCAGTGCATAAACACCCGGGAAGCGCTTATGTATATCCTTCAGCTCGATTACCGGCTTTAAAACTTCCATCAAACTATTCACATCCTCTCAATTGGCCAATCCGCAGCTACTGGCTCTTCGCTCTGAGAAGCTTTTTGGCAAGGCCTCTCCTTCTGCGTTCATCGATATATACAGCCAGGATAATAACAGCGCCTCTGACAATATCATGGTAGAAGGAGGATACATCAAGAAGAATAAGTCCATTCTGCAATACGCTCAGAATAAGTATGCCTATTATAGCCCCGAAAAGGGTCCCCTTTCCCCCTGTAAGGCTTACACCCCCGAGGATGACTGCCGCTATGACCTGGAATTCCCATGAAAGCCCTGCACTAGGCTGTCCGGAGCTCATCCTTGATGCGATTATGAAGCCTGTCAAAGCAGCAAGTATGCCGACGCATATAAAAGTAAGCATCTTTATCCTGTTTACGGGGATACCGGCAAGCCTGGCCGCATTTGTATTTCCTCCCACAGCATATACATATCTTCCCAGGCCTGTATTGTTAAGAATATATGAAAATATTGCAAACAGGACTGCTGCAATAATCAAAGGCTTTGGAAACGGCCCCCAGTAGCCTGCCCCAAATTCGGAAAAATCAGCCATAACTGCCGAAATGGAACGGGCCTGTGTTGTTACCATTGCGATACCTCTAAGAACAGCCATTGTACCTAAGGTAGCGATAAGGGAGTTGATATTTCCATACACAACCAGGGCACCGTTAAACAAACCGACAACAGCGCCTGTAACAAGCACTGCCAGCATCGCAATGAAAAAGCTTCCGGTGGCGTTGAGTACCGCAACTCCTGCGACACCTACCACAGCGATCAATGATCCGACACTCAGGTCCACTTCTCCGACTAAAATTACCAGCACCATCCCTATACCGGTAATGGCCGTCAAGGATGCCGCCCGCAGTATATTCATCAGATTATCAACAGTAAAGAACATAGGCGTCAGAACTGATAAAACTATGCATATCACAATCAGTGAAAGCAGTAACGGCAGTTGCTCCATATGGGTCAAAGCCTTAAGCCTGCCCTTTATGGTCTCGTACATTATATATAGCCCTCCTTCGCTAAAGCTTTGCCGGGAGCACAATGGATGTGCATATCCCGGCAAATATCAGCGTCAAGTTATAAATCTTCTCTGGTGCCTCGTAACGTATATCCCTTCTGGGGCGGGCGAGGCACCAAACAGTGGAAGTAGCTTTGTAACGCTTTAAATCAAGCTATAAAATTGAGGCGTTACAAACTACTAATTATTCATCAGCTTTCTTACCGCTTCAAAATCAAGCTTGTAGCTGTCTCCATCCTTCTTATAATACTGGTCGAATATATCCTTTGTCATTGCAACAGTCGGAGTCTCATACTGAGCGGGAAGCGCCTCACCATTTCCTAACTTTTCTGCTGCTATTATAAGTCCTACTCCTACAAAGTTCGGGAACATTGCACAGGCTGCCTTGTAAGGGCCGTCTGAAAGCAGCGCTTCCTGTCCTACCTTGCCTTCAAATCCAAAACCAATAGCAACCAGCTTGCTCTCGTCCATTTTTGCCGCCTTATAGGCTGCCATGCCGCCTGTTGTCGAGTCGTCATTTATACCGAAAATACAGTTTACATCCTTGTGAGCTGTCAATGCGTCGGTTGATACTGCAAGCGCCTGTTCCTTGTTGCCCTTTCCATCCACCTCCTGCACTATCTCATACTCTATACCGGATTCAGCCAGGGCTTCCTTGAAGCCTTCAGCCCTCTGGCGGCAGTCTTCATATGCAGGGAGTCCCACGATCAGAACCTTTGGAACGATATTATTGGCCTTTGCATAGTCGGCATACCATTTTCCGACATTCTTGGCCCCTTGCTTGTTGCTGATGCCGACAAAGGTATCTGCACCTTCAACTACGTTGGATTCTGTTATGACCTTGATTCCTGCAGCCTTTGCCTTCTTTATGACCGGAGCAAGAGCATTGGGATCAATAGGAGTGATGATCAGAACATCCACACCCTGGGATATGTAGTTTTCACAGGCATTGATCTGAGTATTGACATCCTGATTTGAATCTGCGACAGAGAAATCTATTCCGACTCTCTGGGCTTCTTCTTTTGCACCGTTTATGATATTCTGATACCATTCATGAGCCATCTGGTTGCAGACATAACCGACCTTCAGCTTTTCAGGAGCACCGGGCTCGGCAGGCTTTGGCGTATCGGCCGCCTTTGGTGCTGCGCAGCCTGCCATAGCAATGGAAAGCACAAATACCAGGCATAATGCGAGAGCTAAGGATCTCCAGGTCTTTTTCATTAAACTTCCCCCTTTAATAATGATTGTTATTGGTCTTATCTTAAACAGTTTGCAGGCATTTGACTCAAAAAATGCATCCCCGCATCCTTTTGATCAAAGCTCTGCATTCCGCATATAAGAACAAGGGCATGAACCAGAACTTCATATGCAATTTCCCGCCAATTACTTTCTAACAATTTGTTAGTTATTATTATACAACATTTCCTAATGCCATGCAATAGTCATATAAAGTAAAATTCCCGCTTCTCAAAATTGCTATGAAACGTGATTATACAACGTTCTATAGCCGTATCTCCACATAATGCCGTATATTGTTCAAGTATTCCTTAGATATTATAGTTTTTTACATATTGTTAGTAATTAAGCTTTTCATCTTCAGGCAAATAGTATATAATCATTAGTGAATAGAAAGATATATCAAGATATGGAGAATTTACTATGAAGAGTAAAATGCCGATATTGAAAGGCTCTCACTCACTTATCAAGGATTTAAACAAGTATTCCATTTTAAATATCATAAGGGAATTCGGCCCTATATCCAGAACTGATATAGCCGATATGCTGGATGCCTCAATACCCACGGTAGTGCGGGCAGTTGATTTCCTGATAGCCGAGGACCTGGTCACCTTCTCCGGCAAAGGCTCCTCCAGCGGAGGCAGGCGTCCGCCTCTGCTCGAGATCAACCCCTCCGGAGCATATATTTTCGGCGCCCATATCGGCAGCAGCCTCGATATAGTTCTTTCAAACCTGAAGGCTGAAATCATAGACGATATATCCGTTCCTACAGAGCTGGTCGTTGATCCCGAAAGCACAATAAAGCAGATTGCGTCCAATGTCGCACTTATGATCGAGAAAAACGATATCCCCGCAGAAAAGGTTTACGGTGTGGGCATCGGAACACCGGGAGTGAACTTCAGGACCAATCCTCAAATAGAAACCTCCGCCTTCAAGGGCTGGGATAATACAAATATAAATGAGCTTACCGAAAAGTACATACCTTATAAAGCATTTCTGGGAAATATCGCTTATACCACAACTCTCCGGGAATACTGGTTCGGACATGCAAAGGGCTACTCGGATATTATCCATATCATGGTGGACCTCGGTATAAGCGGCGGCATAATACTGAACGGCAAGCCCTATAAGGGAATAAACGAAAAAGCGGGTGAGATCGGCCATATCTCAATCCAGTATGACGGTCCCAGGTGCTATTGCGGCAACCAGGGCTGCATTGAAACCTATGCCTCAATACCCGCCATAATAAAAAGAGCACTGTCCCTGATTGATGAGGGAGTCCCCTCCAGCCTGAAGGAGAAGCTTTCAGCCAGGGGCAGTATAAAATTTGAGGATATATGCCAGGCTGCAGACAGCGGAGATATACTTTCACAAAAGGTGCTTCAGGAAGCGGGAAAAAAGCTCGGTGCAGTGATTGCCAACCTGGCCAACGTATTTGATCCCGAGCTGGTGGTTTTGTCCGGCAAGACTGTTAAAAAGAGCCAGCTGCTTTTTGATACCTGTTGTTCAGAGGCTTTGGAGCGTGTATTCTCCTACCGGGATATAAACAAGCATATAAAGATCGTCAAAGGCAACGGCAGCATCGCAAGCCCCTTGGGAAGCGTCGCCCTTGTTATGCAGGCCATCTTTGAGAATTCCGATGTAAACATTTCAACACAATAATAAAAGCTTTTCGTTGCAACAAAAAATAGGCGTGGTAAATGCCTATTTTTTGTATTTCTCTTGTACCTCTTCCGTCAGGCCAGCTCTATAAGCAACTGGCCTGCCTGTATCTGCTGGCCTTCCTTCACATGTATCCGCTCAACCCTGCTGCCTTTGGGCGCAACAATATTGGTTTCCATTTTCATTGCTTCGACTATAATAAGGCTCTGCTTGTCACTTACGGTATCTCCCTCCTGGAC
>JAEXXN010000542.1 GCA_023405875.1 Bacillota bacterium
TCCCTGGCAAGGCTGTATTCCTCAGAAGCGGCAAACAGCCTGAAAATATGTCAGAATCCTGAATGCGGATGGTTTTTCATAGATGAGAGCAAAAGCAGAAACAGGAAATGGTGCGACGACACCTGCGCCTCTCTTATGAAGGTAAGGCGGTTCAGAAAAAAGCAAAAGTCAAAGGATAAATAACAGTCAAGGCGGTATGCTTTTTTGAGGCTGACAAAAATTGCTAATATTTGATATAATAATGATAATAATTATTATAGGAGGTAGAGTAATAAATGCTTAAATGGAAACAGGAATTTGAAACAGGCATTGCCCACTTGGACGAACAGCACAAGCATCTTTTTGACATTGGTAACAAGGCATATCTGCTGCTTGAGGACAAGCTTGACAAGTATGATGAAATAGTAGCCCTTATTGATGAATTGAAAAAGTATACCGTTTATCATTTTTCTACCGAAGAAGAATATATGAAAAATATCGGCCACAGAAAATATTTTTCCCATAAAGTAGAGCATGAGGATTTTATCAATAAAATTAATGAGGTTGATTTGGAGAGGCTGGACGACAGCCAGGAAGAATACCTCAAAAACTTGATCGGCTTTGTCTTCGATTGGATTTCCGAACATATTTTGGTGAAAGACATGGAGTATGCCAAAAGATGAACCGGTGCAAGCCGGAATCCTCTGTTGCCTGAATGCAGCAGAGGATTTTTTACTTCAACAGTACCGGCACACCAATCGGTACTTACTTTACGACTCCACCTTCAATTACAATGTTTTCCGGATTCGCTGCATCGCCATAAACCGGTTCAAGAGTTGCTTCATAAGCTGCATGGAAGAAGTTTTCCTCTGCCAGCTTTGCAATATGATCATTCATCCAGTTCAGCAATTCAGTATTGCCTTTTTGAACAGCCGCTGCTATTGTATCAAGGCTTCCCAGGGTTTCTATTCCTACCGTATACCCTTTGTTTTCCAGGGCCCAGGCAAGAACCTCCGTATTATCTGTTGAAAATGCATCTCCGCGCCCATCCAGCAGCGCACTGTAGGCTTCACTGTACTGGTCGAATTTTAATAATTTTACTTCGGGGTAGTTCTCTGTAAAGAATGTATCGGCGGTAGTTCCTTTGCTTACAATCAAGGTTTTCCCTTTTAACTGCTCTACATCAGTTATCAGTGCTTTATCCTGGGATACCACTCCCAAAGCTACCTTCATATAAGGAAGTACAAAGTCGACCTGTTCAGCACGCTCTTTTGTAACAGTAAAATTGGCAAGGATAATATCCACCTTGGCTGTCACTAAATATTCCACACGGCTTGCCGCTTCTACAGGTACATATTCCACCTCTACCCCCAGGTCTTTGGCAATTCTGTTTCCATAGTAAACATCATATCCCTGGTATTCACCGTTTTCATCTACATAGCCGAAGGGCTTTTTATCGCTGAATACGCCAATTATGAGCTTGCCGCTCTTTTTGATCTCATCCAGGGTCCTGGCAGTTCCTGTCGATACCGTTTCTGCTGCCGTCTTATCTGTTGAGCCGGCTGCAGGAGCTGCTTCAGGTCCGGGATTTCCCTGGCATCCGGCAAGCACTGCGGTAATAAGCGTTACAACTAAAAGTAAAGTAATTAATTTTTTTGATTTCTTCATTTTTTCTCCTCTTTTCCTGTTCTCTTTGATTTCTATTTATTTTCAACACTCTTTACAGTGTCAAATTCAAACACATCCAAAAATTGCCTTGCACGTTCCGTCCCGGGTTTTGTAAAAAATACAGCCGGATCGTTCTCTTCCACAATCTCACCCCTGTCAATAAAGATGATCCTGTCTGCTATGGCACGCGCAAACTGCATCTCATGGGTTACAATTATCATGGTGCTGCCTTCTTTTGCCAGCTCCAGCATAACATCCAGGACCTCCCTTACCATTTCCGGGTCCAATGCTGCCGTAACTTCATCAAACAATATGAGCTCCGGATGCATACACAATGCCCGTACAATTGCGACTCTTTGCTTTTGCCCCCCTGACAGCTGTCTTGGATAACAGTCCTTCTTATCTGATAGTCCTACTCTATTCAATAATTCCTCCGCCTCTTTGATTGCCTCCTTTTTTTCCCTGCGGTGAGCTTTTACCGGTCCTAATATTATATTTCCCAGGACTGTCATATGTGGAAACAGATCATAGCTCTGAAATACCATTCCTATTTTTTGACGGACCAAATGCATATTTTTAGCCTGGTTGCTGATGAGTTCACCCTTTAAATAAATCTCACCGCCCTGTATGCTTTCCAACCCATTGATACATCGGAGCAATGTACTTTTGCCGCAGCCTGAAGGCCCTACGACCACCACAACTTCTCCTTTACGTATACCCAGGGATATATCCTTTAAAGCATCAGAGTTATCATAAGCTTTCCTCAGATGCTTTATCTCTAATATCGTTTCTGCCCCTTTCATCTTAAATACCACCTTAACTTTCCCATGCTTTTTCCAATTTCGCTGCCAGTAATGAAATTGGGTAACACACTATAAAATACAAGAAAAAAATCACTCCATATATCCAGAGTGCTGCAGAGGGTACTGATAAACGTGCGGCCTCTATTATCTGCTGCCCTACCTTTACTACTTCAACAACTCCTATAAGTACTATCAGGGATGTCGTTTTTATCATTCTGGTTACAAGATTGATTGCCAAAGGGACCAATCTCCGGACCGTCTGGGGAATAATAACATAAAAGTATATCTGAGCTTTTGTAAGCCCGACTGCTTCTCCACTCTCATACTGATGCTTCGGTATGGAAATCAATGCTCCCCGGACCAGATCCCCCATCTCTGCTGTTCCCCATAGAGAGAAGACTATAACGGCTGAAAGCTCTCCTGAAAGATTAATATTGAAAGCCTTTGTCATTCCGAAATAAACCAGAAATAAAAGGACTAATTGGGGCATTATCCTCACAAATTCCAGATAAACCTTGGTTATGACCTTAATCACCGGATTTTTGCCTGCCATGAGCATTCCAAGTATAATTCCCAATACAATAGAAATAACCACTGCAATCAACGAGATTTCTACAGTTACCCACAAGCCCTCCAATAGCCTTATAAAATTTTTACCCTTGAACAGAATACTAATTCCCGAATCCTGCATATCTTAGCTTCCTTTCTGCAAATGTAAAAACTGCTGTTATGGGTAATAAAATAATGCAATATGCAATTACCAGCATCAGCAGAGCTTCATCCGTTTTATAGTACAGGCCTATCAGGTCTTTCGCTACATACATCAAATCAGCCAAAGCAACAGCACTAAAAACCGATGTCTCCTTAATGAGGAAAATTATATTTGCCAGAAAGGCCGGCACTGAGCTTGTTATAGCCTGGGGCAGTATAATATATCTGACAACCTGTAATTTTGTCAGCCCCAAGCTCAAGCCTGATTCTGCCTGAATATCGGCAACAGCTTCTAAGCCGCTGCGAAATGCTTCAGACATATAACTTCCTCCCAGGAAAATCAGGCCCAATACTGCACATGACTCCGAACTGAGCATAATACCCAGCTTTGGCAGTCCGAAGTACAGGAAAAACAATTGAATGAGCAGCGGAGTATTCCTGGAAAGCTCAATATAAATTCCCGCTATCCTTTTCAATACAGGCAGCTTATAATAACGGATCAAGCTGCACAGAAATCCCAAAATGATTGCTCCCGTTATACCGGCCAGTGCTATTCTGACGGTAAGCTTACCGGCCTGTATGTAAAGCGGAATATATTTATATATAAAATCAAGATCCATCCTTTTCCTCTTTCTGAAGCTTTCATACGAATTATAACCGTGCTTCAGTATATCTCTGAATTTTTATTATATTTTAATTATATGCTATATACCCAATTATAATGCCTACTATTTCTATAGGTATTATATGTTTTACAGATTATATAATAAACTATAATTAAATTTATGTCAACAATCTTTTGTATTTTTATGACGGACAGCTTAAAAGCAATAGGGAGGGCTCCTTCTACTCTCTGATAAAAAGTGAAGAAATCATCCCTACTGCTTTCATATTACTTGTGTGCCGCATAATAATTATACCGGTACCCGGACATAATAGATAAAATATAACGAGGCGAAAATGGAGATATTATGCTCTGGATTTATTCTTTTTGTGCCGTTTTACTGATATTAATCATAGCTGTACCGTTACATGATCTGAAATGCCTTTGGCCTGCCGCATTATTGGGCCTGGTAAAAGGACTTATTGTAGATTCAAAGTTTGCTGGGCTGAATGCTTACTCATTTCTCTATGGAAATCCGGTATTACTGGGTCTGCCCACCTATTACTGGCTCAGCGGAGGAGTATTCGTAGCCCTGGTCGTTCACTTTCTTCCAAAGAAAAAGATCCTCAGGCTTCCCTATTCTGTTGCTTTTTCATTGGCTTTGCTTGTAATGGAGCATATAGCAATATATTACGGGTATTTTTTCAGATATAAATGGACAGACCTTGATTCACTATTACTGAATCTGATTGTTATTGCATCCTGTATTTCGCTGCTGGACTGGCTGGGTATGACAAACAACAAAAAGGGCTAAGGCATGATAACGCCTTAACCCTTTCAAGCATTCGGTTTGCATATAATATTCTTTTTGTTATGTGCATTTCCCGGGTGATGCGTATTGTTCCCCTGAATAAGCTACTTTGCTGCCCCACGCTGAGCAGCAATGTGGCCGAGTGCATCCTTCCAGCCTTGTTCAAATGAGCTGCGGAACAGGACCACAGGGCCAAAAGCTTCATATTCCCCGGGGGTAAGTGCCTCTGCAAAATATCCCTTTGCAAAATCCGGCAGCTTCCGTGTCAGCTCATCTATGACCGAGGAAGGTGTGGTCATATGGAAACGCTGTATTACAAGCGGATCGTCCTTTTCCAGTTCATCCCCGGTGCCTGCCCAGTTGATGGTGACCGAAGCCGCAGCACCGACCATTTCTGTAAAATGGTGCAGCCCCCGTGCTCCGCCCCCCAAAAATTCCAATGGATAACGCCGCTCAGACATAACCTCGTATACCTTTTTGGCCACTGCAATCCCCGCATACCACAGTATATCAGGAGCTATATCCACGTTATTGTCACGTACATACTTGCCAAGATACTCATCATAAATGCCTGCAATATGCGCCAGATACGCAGCCGGACGGACTGTGCCGGCGGTAGCCTCTGTAAAAGCCTCGCAAATATCAATGGCCTGCTGCAATGCAAAAACCTCAGTGCAGCAGACCGGAGTGCCCTCCGCCGCAAGCCTTTTGATAGCTTCGATACCTTCAGGGATCACCGGGACCTTGACCATGATGTTCGGGCCGTATGCTCTGGCAATCTCAGCCTGACTTATTATGGCATCAACATCTTCATGGAAGGGGTCTCCCTGTATAGTTACATACCCAAGCCTGCCATGGGAGGCTTCATACATGGGAAGAAACTCTCTGGCTATCATACCTACAAGCTCTGCCTGAACTCTGACCAGTACTTCGCTGTCATCCTCCGTCCTTTCCATCCATTTTCCTATAAGCTCCCGGCACAGTTGGGGCTCAGTCTTCAGCATTTTTGCAACATAAGTGGGATTCTGCGTGCATCCTGAGGCACCAGCCGCAATTCCTTGTCTTGCCTGCTCTATGTTAACATTGTTCACCCAAAGCCTTGTGGGTGTCATTTGTGAAACCCGCTTAAAATATCCTCCCATATTTTCTCTCCTTTATCTATCCGCTATTGCCGGGCACCGGAAATCATTTCAACTCGTTTTCCCAATATTTGAAGTGCTCATCCACAACTCCGGACACAGCGGTTTCGTCCTTTTTAACAACTACATCCAGAACATTTTGATGAAGCTGCAGCATAGCAGCCAATTCGTTATTTTTAATGAAATAATCAACTGCCCGGGCTCTTGTCACCCTGGAGAGACGTTCAATCACCGCACTGATCTTTTCTACCAGCGGGTTATCGATGGTCCTCTCAAGTGCTTTGTGGAAATTGATGTCAGCATCCAGTATATCGTCCCTGTTGGGATGCTTCTTCTGGATCACTCTCCTAAGCTCATTCAGAGCTTTCTGCATTTCCTCAATATCCTCTTCATCCGCTTTTTCTATAGCCAGCTTCAGAGTCCCGACTTCAAACAAACGTCTCAGCTCCATAATAGCCGGGGAGTTCCCTCCCTCCAGTATCAAACCGTATACCATGGGGTCCAGCATGCGATCAGAGAAGCCTTCGGCTACAAAGGTGCCTTCTGCACGGCGTATGTCCAGCACCCCCATTGCTACCAATGCCTTTATAGCTTCCCGGACTGAATTTCTACCCACCTGCAGGTTTTCGCACAGCTCGCTTTCAGTTGGTATCTTCTGGCCGGGGAGCAGCTCACCGTTTATTATTGCATTGGTTATCCGTCCGATGATCCTGTCGACAATAGATTTGGTAAGCATTGGTTTACTAAGGCTCCCTTTGCTTTCTTGTACTTCTTCCTTTATTGTAAAGCTCTGATCCTCTTGCATAGTCATACTCCATTCACTCAATTTCTTCTGCCGGAGCATTTTTCTCCGGCTTTATCGGTCTAGCACTTTTCCATGGCCTGCACGGCACCATTTACTATATCAAGTACAGAGAGCCCGTATGCATCCAGCAGGATATCTGCACTGCCGCTTCGCGGATAATTGTCCCTCAATCCCAGACGGATTACACGACAGGGATGGTAATGTGCCGCAACCTCACAAATTGCACTTGACATACCGCCGTAAAAGTTATGATCTTCAACGGCGACAGCACAGTCCGTCCTGGCCAGCACTTCAGCAACCGCCTTGCTGTCCAGCGGTTTTACAGTCGTTATATTAATAAGTGTAGCATTAACACCTTTATCTTTCAATATATCTAATGCCTCAATGGCACGGTTCATAATGAACCCGCTGGCAAATATGGCGACATCATCGCCGTACCTTTTCACCTCATGGAGCTTTCCAAGTTCAAAGGGTGTATCCTCCGGGAATACCTCCGGCTCACGTCCGCTTCCAAGCCTGAGATACACCGGGCCTTCCTTTTCCAGCATTGCCTTTGCAGCCTTATAAGTCTGACCTGCATCTGCCGGCGTAATTATAGTCACTCCGGGAATGGACCTCATAATACCCACATCCTCATAGAACTGGTGGGTGACGCCCTCCCGTTCTCCCCCCAGCATGCCTCCGTTGAGCCCGATAAATTTCACATTGAGGCCGGGGTAGGCAGTAAAGGTCCGGATCTGCTCACAGGCACGCATCGTCAAAAAACCTGCGTAAGTTATCACTACCGGGCGCATCCCCACGGCAGCGAGTCCGGCGGCTGTCAGAACAGCATTCTGCTCCGCTATGCCCACCTCGATCAGCCGGTCAGGATATTTGGTCATAAAGGGTACGGCACGGGCAGCCAGGACTGAATCGGGAGAAACAATTACAAGCTTCTCATCCTGCCCGGCCAGCTCCAGGATAGCCTTCATTGCAGCTTCACGAG
>JAEXXN010000610.1 GCA_023405875.1 Bacillota bacterium
CCGCATCGTCGCGCAGCTTCACGGTAAGCTTTTTCCCGTCTTCGCTTAAAATCCGTTCCGTTGCCAGGTCATTTACAAGGTTCATGTCTTTATCAAAAACAATAAGCTTGCTTTGAAATAAAGCCTCTCCCAGGCCGGGCCAGTCAAAGGCGGGGTCGAAGCCTTTTGACGGCTCGCCCTTGATAGATACAACAATCTCCTTGACCGGCTCAGGATTTTGTTCGTTTGATGCCTGGGGAGAATTTCCTGCATCTGAACAACCTGCTGCGGAAACAAGCATCATTACCGCAAGCAGGAAAGCAATTATTTTTTTCATTTTAGCCCTCCTAAAAAATCATAATAATGGTTAGCATTGTCTAACTCTGTTAATTGATTATATAGATGAATCCAGGTGGAATCAACAAATCCCAATGGGATTTCACAATATTTCATAAATGCAAACCGTAAAAAAACGCCTGCTGCGGTTGCCTTTTACCTTGTTTCAAATTATACTTTTATAATAGATTCATCAGATTTTTGCAGGGAGGTGTGCTTAGATGTGTGCAAAAATTATGATTGTTGACGACAGTGCAGATATCCGCGAGGTTATTGAAGTCCTGCTGGGAAGTGAAGGTTATCTGGTCATCCTGGCTGACAGCGGTGAAGCAGCCATCGATTTACTTAAAAATAATCAGAATGTTGATTTAATCATATTGGATATTATGATGCCGGGTAAATCCGGTTTTGAAACCTGCCGGGAAATCAGGGAAATGACCACTGCGCCGATTCTATTCTTATCTGCAAAAAACCATATTGAGGATAAGGAAGCCGGCCTCATTGCCGGAGGGGATGATTACCTGCCAAAACCCTTTTCTCCCGTTGAGCTGATTGCAAGGGTAAAGGCCCTGCTGCGCAGATATGCCGTCTATCAGGGCAAAGATCACAATTTAAGCTCAGATGTCATACGGATCCGGGAATTGTGCATTCATCCCTCCTCGGGTGAAGTGATGCTTCCAAATAAACGCATTCCCTTGCGCTATATGGAATACCGCCTGCTGGTACATCTGGCTTCAAACAGGGGCAAAGTATTCTCCGCACAGGAATTGTACGAGGCTATATGGGAGGAGCCCTTTTTACCCATCTCCAATAATACCGTGGTAGCCCATATCAAGAACCTGCGGCAAAAGCTCGAAGAGGACCCCAAAAATCCCAGGTATATACTCACCGTCTGGGGAAGGGGGTATCAGATTGTTTAAAAAAATACTTGCAAGAAGGCTGGGCTTATCTGTCATCTTTGCTTTTGCCTGCGCCGGAATTATTTTTGCATTGTTCCAGCAGTTATCCTCTTACAAGATAGAGGCTAAATATGAGGACGCGGCTTATTTGCAGCAAAGGACGGACAAAGAGGTGGCCGATTTCCAGCGGTATATCACGGAAAATGACGTTGCCATACAAGACTTTGATAAAATTTCAAAATGGATGGATACCTCTAAGATCACTATCATTTCGTTATATTATGAGGACCGCATCATTTACAATTCTACCGCCCCTTATATGGCAGAGACCCTCGACAGCGGCATCCGCCATAAGCCCTTGCCGTGGGAGAAGCTGTATTCGATACATTTCAAGGATGCCGACGGGCTGCTGAGCTTATCCTCTGATCTGAAGCATTACGACTATGATATTTCCCTGCTGTTCAGTTTGGCGGTATTCTTTGCTGTCTTTTTGGGAATTGTGCTGTTTTTCGTTCATCGCAAAACAGCTTACCTTCTGCAATTGGAGCAGCAGGTTCTGCTGATGCAGGGGGGAAAGCTGGACATAGAAATACCTCTGAAGGGAAGTGACGAAATCACTTCTTTGGCTGAAAATATAGACGGAATGCGCCAGGTTTTTATAAAACAAAGGCAGACTCAGAAGGCTCACCAAAAATTTGCGGCTACCATGTCCCACGATATCCGCACACCACTAGCGGCGCTCATCGGCTACATTGACATTGTTGTCAACAGGAGAACCTCAGACCCGGAGCGTTTGCACCAATATCTGGTCAAAAGTGTTGAAAAGGCTAATCAACTGAAGAGCCTTACAGATCATCTCTTTGATTATTTCGTTACTTCTGAACATCAGCAAACGGAAGCCCAGTACAATCTGAGCCGCACTGATTTTGAAAATCTGGTCTTTGACGGGATATTCCTGCTTGAAACCAGCGGCTTTACCCTAAAAACAGCGCTGGCCCATGGGCAGTATTATGTGAAAATACCTGAACAGGCGATGCAGCGCGTGCTTGATAATATGTTTTCCAATATCCTGAAATATGCGGCGACAGATAAGCCTGTTGATATCAAGATTGAGTTAGACCAAGAAATGTTGACCTTGTGCTTAAAAAATGAAATTGAAACAGAAGCGGAGCATTCTGCCGGTACCGGCATGGGCATTGAAAACTCTCGGGCCATTGTGGAGAAATATAATGGCAGTATAGCCAAGACCAAGGCTGAAAATGAGTACTTGATTGAAATTTCAATCCCCGCGGAAGGCTCTCATCCGGAAAGGTCTGAATAACTGAACCAAGGGGCATCCGGTACGGAAAAAATATCAGGTAGTATAAAAAGCAGCCCACACCGGGCTGCTTCTCTATACTAATGTAAACGTCTATTTATCCCGAGAACAACGCTTCATAGCTGCAAACACTTGCCAGACGGCCCTTATCGGTCAGTTTTACCTTAACATCCTTAAACTCTATGCAAGCTTCTTTTTGCAGGAGCGTTATGATGCTCTTTGTAAAGTCTGCATCCCAGCGCAAATGACCCTGAATTTCGTCGATTCCGGTTTCTCCCGCTTCTTCCTCACTGCCTTCATGATTGTAAAGATGGAAAAGGAGCGTCATTTTCGCAAACTGTATTTTTTGATTCCGGCGTCTCCTCAAGGTGCTGACAAGCCCCCTGCGGGGTGCAAGGACAAAGACCAGCAAGAAAACGATCCCCGTCATCACTGCCATACTGCCGGCGATGGATACATCCAGCAAGGATGCAGCCTGGTAGCCCAATATCCCGTTGACGGCACCAAGCAATGCGCTTAAAATCAGCATCTGCTTCAAATCATCGGTAAGCAGGTATGCCGTAACCGGGGGGCCTATCATGAACGCCACCACCAGTATGGAGCCAACCGCCTGAAACGCGCCTACCGCTGTGAGCGAAACCAGCGTCATCAGCCCGTAATGCACCAGTGCAGGTGCAAAACCCAATATGGCGGCAAGCATGGGGTCGAAGGTTGCGACTTTCAATTCCTTAAAGAAGATAATGATTGCCAGCAGGTTGATGAGCAAAAGCACACCTGTTGTGTAGATGGCTTTGGCGCCGATATCCATGCCTGCCGCAACCATCCTGTCGAAGGGAGCGAAGGCAAGCTCTCCCAGCAGCACCGAATCGGTGTCCAAATGCACCGAGCCTGCATAGCGCGTAATAAGGATGATAGCTATGGAAAAGAGCAGCGGAAACACTATGCCGATGGCGGCATCCTCCGCCAGAAGCCGTGTCCGCCCCAGCATTTCGGTCAGCCAAACGGTCACGACCCCCATAAACGCCGCACCGGCGACCAGAAAAGGCGAAGAAAGATCGTGGGTCACGAAAAAAGCCAGCACGATACCAAGCAGGATGGTGTGGGTGATGGAGTCGGACATCATAGACATCTTCCTCAGCACCAGGAACACGCCGGGAAGCGCGCAGGCTACTGCCACTATCACGGCGATAAGCTGTATTTCAAGCTGTGGGGACATTTGGCATACCTCCTTCCAGCTTCAGCAAAAGCTTGTTTTTCCTGTGCCGGTACAGCCTGTGCAGTATACCCC
>JAEXXN010000617.1 GCA_023405875.1 Bacillota bacterium
TAGCAGTGGAAAGATCAATAGCAAGGCTGCTTGGAGTAGACGGAGTGGATGAGGTCGGAACTCCGCTTCCCAACGTAATAGTAGATGATATAAAGAGAAACGGCGGACTTGGTTTGGGAACGGCATATTTCTTGGCTAATGCTGTCCTGAATACAGGCATGACAACCCAGGAAATAGCTGAAAAGGTGGCCACAGGCGAATTGGAGCTGACAAAGCTGGCTGCAAAGCCTGAAGCTGAGATCAGAGACAAGGCCTATGAAATGGCTTCTGAAATGGCTGACAGGATAAGAAGCAACAGGGCGAAAAGAGAAGAATACCTTAATACCATAGGAGAAGGCAAAAAGCCGTATCTCTATGTAATCGTTGCTACAGGAAACATATATGAAGACGTGGTTCAGGCCCAGGCGGCAGCAAAACAGGGAGCGGACGTAATAGCGGTAATAAGGACGACAGGCCAGAGTCTTCTGGACTATGTGCCGTACGGAGCAACAACTGAAGGCTTCGGCGGAACCTATGCAACACAGGAAAACTTCAGGATCATGAGAAAGGCTCTCGATGAAGTAGGCCAGGAGGTCGGCAGATACATTAGGCTCTGCAATTACTGTTCAGGGCTTTGTATGCCTGAGATAGCAGCAATGGGAGCTATAGAAAGACTTGATGTAATGCTTAATGACGCATTATATGGAATACTCTTCAGAGACATCAACATGCAGAGGACCCTGGTAGACCAGAATTTCTCAAGGATAATCAACGGCTTCGCAGGGGTCATCATAAACACAGGAGAGGACAATTACCTTACGACAGCCGATGCTGTAGAAGAAGCACATACAGTGCTGGCCTCGCAGTTTATAAATGAACAGTTCGCATTAAAGGCTGGCATACCTGAAGAACAGATGGGCCTCGGCCATGCTTTTGAAATGGAGCCGGGAATTGAGAACGGTTTCCTGCTGGAGCTGGCACAGGCACAGATGGCAAGGGAGATATTCCCCAAAGCTCCTTTGAAATACATGCCTCCGACAAAATACATGACAGGAAACATATTCAAGGGACATTTACAGGATGCGCTTTTCAATATAATATCCATATGGACCAACCAGGGCATCCAGCTTCTGGGAATGATGACCGAAGCGCTGCACACGCCATTTATGGCTGACAGGGCATTATCCATAGAGAATGCAAGATATATATTCAATAACATGAGAAATATCGGAGATGAAGTTGAGTTCAAAAAGGGCGGCATCATCCAGAACAGAGCCGCGGAAGTACTCGAAAAGGCTTCGGTACTTCTGAGGGATATAGAAGAGGAAGGGCTTTTCTCAACCCTGGAGCAAGGAAAATTCGCAGGGGTAAAGAGAAGCAGGACCGGAGGAAAAGGGCTTGACGGCGTTACAGAAAAAGATGCAAAATACATGAATCCATTTATAGAGTTGATGTTGAATAAATAAAACAGGGTAATTCTATCGAAGGCTTGTAGGGAACGGTTCACAACCGTTCCGCAGCTGCAAAGCATTTTCCGAGATTATGGCCCAGAAGCGGAGGTAAATTATGAGTTCAGGTTTGTATTCGATGAACAAGAGAGAATTTGATATAACCTTTGATCCCAAAAGAGTAGAGCCCTATGGGGATACAATGAATGACGGCAAGGTGCAGCTGAGCTTCACACTGCCAATCAAGGCAGATGAGCTTGCGGCTGAGGCTGCCAAGCTTTATGCTATGAAAATGGGACTGGAGGAGCCGGGTGTGGTTCATATGGCCGACCTGGGAGTGGGATACTCCTTCTTTGTGGTATATGGTAGCTGCAATCATACCATCGATGTGACCGACATAAAGGTCACCAAGGTTGAAAGCTCTGTAATGAGCATGACCGAAGTGGATGAGTATATCAGGAAGAACATAGGGAGAAAGCTGGTCGTTATAGGAGCCAGCACTGGCACCGACGCCCATACGGTAGGAATAGACGCGATAATGAACATGAAGGGCTATGCGGGACATTACGGCCTTGAAAGGTATGACATGATAGAGGCCTATAATCTTGGAAGCCAGGTACTCAATGAAGAATTTATCAAGAAGGCTGTCGAGCTTAATGCAGATGCACTTCTGGTATCACAGACAGTAACTCAGAAAAACGTTCATGTGCAGAACATGAGCAACCTTATTGAACTGCTTGAAGCCGAAGGGCTACGCGACAGGTTCATAGTAGCCTGCGGAGGTCCGAGAATATCCCATGAGCTTGCAAAGGAGCTAGGCTATGATGCAGGCTTCGGAGCAGGAAGCTATGCAGAGGACGTAGCATCCTTCGTAGTCCAGGAAATGGTAAGCAGAAGAGGCTGATACAGATAGTATGAAATAATTAATTGGTGTAAAAAAGAAATTACCGGAATAAAAACCCGGTAATTTTTTTATGTGCAAAATTTGGATTCCTATATTTTTACATTTCGCCCCATAAAAATGCCCGTTCACCTGATATCAATTGACAGTTTATTACAAAATTAGTATAATTTTGGATATGAATTCCAAATGACTTAATAACTTTGGTGCCTGGCAGAACG
>JAEXXN010000013.1 GCA_023405875.1 Bacillota bacterium
CCATAGATGCCTCTACCTTATAACTAGAGCTAAGAAACTTCTTAATGGTTTTTACTTTAGCAGGTGATTCAACTATTACCAAAGATGTTTTCACACAATTCACCCCATTTTAAAAATTCAAGACATATTATAACAGACTTTTGAAAAAAATCAAATTAAAAGGTAATTATCTCCAATTTGCTGAATTGCACCCTTTATTTCCAGTTTTGTCAAAGCTGCCATAAGCCTGCCCGGCTGCAACTCTGTAGCAGCAGCTATTTCATCCCTGCCTGCCTCCTTTTTTTCAAGAAAACGCAGGATCAGGCTTTCTTCAATACTTATGTCGGTATTTGCCGGATTATTATTGTTTTCATTACAGCTTTTTTCCTTATATACTATATCCAGGTTCAGCTCTTCTATTATATCTTCCAAACCGCTGACAAGCTTGGCGCCGCTTTTGATCAGAGCATTTGTGCCCTTACTGTTGGGGGAGCTTATATTTCCGGGAACGGCGAAAACCTCTCTGCCCTGCTCCAGGGCAAAATCCGCCGTGATAAGTGAGCCGCTCTTTTCACCTGCTTCCACTACAATGATTCCAAGGGACATTCCGCTGATAATCCTGTTTCTTGCGGGAAACTGCTTTGGATGAGCAACTGTATCATAGGGGTACTCCGATATCAAAGCACCGCTTTTGATTATTTCCCGGCTCAGATTATAATTTGACATTGGATATACATATTTCAGTCCGCAGCCGCACACTGCTATTGTCCTGCCCTTTGCTCCCAGGGCTCCTCTATGGGCAGCCGAGTCAATTCCCAGTGCCATACCGCTTACTACTGTAATACCCATTTCTGCAAGCCGCAATGCAATCCTCTGAGCTGCTTTCAGACCATAATCAGTAGCCTTTCTTGAGCCTACTATTCCTATCGCAAGAGAATCCTCCGTTGTAAGCTCACCCTTTACATATAATACGGGAGGAGGATCATATATATTTTTCAGATTCTCTGGATACTCACTTTCATGTATAGTATAAACATTTATACCAGTTTCTTTCATAGTTTTCAAATATTCATCCGCTTTTTCAATATTTCTGTCCCGTGAGATGGTCAATGCGGCTTTTTTATTCACAAGGCCCGAAGCCGTCAGTTCAGCAAAGGAGCATTGATATACGTTTTCTGCACTGCCGAAATGACTTATAAGGCTCAGGCAGCTTTTGCCACCCACGCTTTCCAGGGAGGACAGCCATATCCAATATCTTTTATCCCTCATAAGCTCTCCTTTTCATAGTCAATAATACCTCAAAATACCTGCATAAACAGCTTTTGGATACAATTTTGTTACAATCTTCATTGAATTGTTACATCGTTATAACAACTCTGTAATAAATATTTGCTATACTATAATCAGCAAGGATGACAAAAGAAATTAATTCTTCCCCCTCCTATTTTATAGCCGGTAGATTTTACTACCGGTTTTAATTTTTTTGAAGTATAGATATTTTTCCAAATCTCTTAAGAGCAAACCACCGCTTCAATAGGGTTTTTTTCTTATAAGTTTTTTTATACCGTACAATGTCATATAGCCTATGGTTTTTCCGGTGTTTTTCAATACTTTTGCAGTATCTCTTCCAATAGCCTTAAGGGTATCCTTTGCAATTACTATATCCTCTTTTATTTCGTCCATCGTAATATCCGCTTCTTTCAGATATTGTCCGGTTATTTCCGGATCAGCAGCCTCCAGTACCTTTTCAAGGCACCGGAGCATGACAATCAGATTGTCCAATTGGCCTGCAACCGGTATCAGCCCGGGAATAAGCTCTATCGGCGAAATATTGTAGGCTATGCCTACGGAAAGTGTCAGCTTGTGCTTCCTGCTGATGTCGGGGCTTTTGTACAGCTTGAAAAGCAGCTTGGTGTATTTGGGCAGCTTTTCTATAACGGTAAAAATATCCTGCTTTTTATTATCCATTTTCTCACCTCTGATGAACTTATATATCAAATTAAGTTAACCTGTTGTGCCGGCTCAAAGCGTATATTTCCTGTCCAGGCTCCTGTGCTGTATAGCCTCTGCTATATGATCCAGCTTTATCCGCTCGCTGTTATCCAGATCAGCTATCGTTCTTGCCACCTTGAGTATCCGGGTATAAGCTCTTGCACTGAGATTGTATCTGTCAAAGGCATTTCGGAGCAGCTCTCTTTCCTTCCTTCCTATGGTGCAGTAAACCGCCATCTGCTTTGGCTTAAGCTGGGAATTGAAATAGAAGCCCTCCTTTTCATACCGGTCAAGCTGAAGCTTTCTTGCCCTGTTTATTCTCTCCTTGATACCGGCTGAGCATTCTCCTTTGTAGCTTCCCGAAATATCATCAAATTTTACCGAGGGAACCTCAATATGCAGGTCTATCCTGTCCATAAGGGGTCCGGATATCTTGCCCAGATAGTTTTTTATCTGTATCGGGCTGCAGGAGCAGCGACCCGACTCATCCCCGTAATACCCGCAGGGGCATGGATTTATCGAGCTGATGAGTATGAATTTGGCCGGGTAGGTTATTGATCCGTTCACCCTGGAGATTGTGACACATTCATCCTCCAGGGGCTGCCTGAGGACCTCCAGCACATTTTTAGGAAATTCAGGCATTTCATCCAGGAACAG
>JAEXXN010000049.1 GCA_023405875.1 Bacillota bacterium
TTTGCTTATATACGACAAAAAATAAGTACTGCTTGTCTATATTGATTATAAATTAAAAGCTGCCAAATAACAAGCTCCAGCAATTATATTTCAATATGCCTGTTAAGCACACAAATAACTGCTGGAGCCTGAACTTTCATCACTACAGGCTTATGGACTGATATTTCATCTTGGTTGCCCTTCCGCCTCTTATATGTCTCTCAGCCTTGTTCTGGTCCATTATTTCTTTAACCTGAAGTGCCACACTTGGGTTTATTCTCGGAAGTCTCTCTGTGACATCCTTATGTACTGTACTTTTACTTACCCCGAATATTTTGGCCGCATCCCGGACTGTTGTTTTGCTGCTTATTATATATTTCGCAATTTCCAATGCTCTTTCTTCGATATAATCCTTCAATTACTACTACCCCCTTATTGGTGTCTTTTTACATTAATATGCTGTTTTTTTGCTAATTAGAACACTCGTATTTTCTAATGGCTGTTGCTTTTTAATACAACAGGCACACGAGGGACTATTTCTTTAAGGATTGTTTGGGCAAGTACTTCTTGGGATCAATGTTCTTGCCTTCCTTGATTACTTCAAAGTGCAGATGGGGATCATCCGCGATTTCGTATAGTGCTGTTTTCCCAACACCGCTTATAACATCACCTTTTTTTACCTTCTGGCCTATAGTAACCAGATCAAGGGTTGAAAGATTGCTGTACTTGGTATAAACATTACTTCCATGGTCAATTATGATAGTCAAGCCAAGCTGGGGGTCATTTACAAGATTATCAACCACGCCATCCATAGCAGCTCTCACAGGACTTCCTTCTTCTGCCTTTATATCCATCCCGTTATGTGTACTCCACTGATCAAGTGTTTTTGAATAAATAAGTGCATCTTCCGAAAATTCGGTATATGCTGTCCCAAATACAGGAACCACCATAGTTTCCATCTTTGGTTCCTCCATCTTTATTGCGGAAATTGCTTTGTCTTTATTCTCTTTTTTGCTTTCTTCAGTCTTTGGAGCGGTAGTATTTGTCTGTTCATTATTTGTTACCTTTACCGAGCTGCTGTTTGAAACCTCAGTTGCATCAGATACTCCTACAGGTTCAGGCTCTGTTTCATCCTCAATGATCATGGCGGTATTGCCCAGTTCAGACTCATTGGCGAATTCATCAAGACTCTTCTCAAATTCCAACTGTGCCCGCTTATCCTCAAGGTAGTTTCTGTACTGCAGCAGTCCACCGGCAGTCAGCAGGACAGCTATCAGCAAGACAAGGAAATATATATACCCATTCTTGAATTCCTTGTTAAATTTCATAATTTACACCTCCGCTTGTATTATTTCCAATAGTTTTAAAAATAATACAGCGGAAAATACATTTTTTGTGGTGCCTGGAACTTAAGTTTTTCTTATGTAAGCTCGCAGACTTGCAGGGGCAATTCATGAATCGCCCCTACGGGTTGCTGCCGTATCCTACCATGTCGTTTATTTCTACTATGTCAACGCCCTGGTAATAGTGCATTACTATATCCCTGTAGTTTGAACCATTTTGGGCCATGCCGTCGGCACCATACTGACTCATACCGATGCCATGGCCATTCCCTACCACTGTAAAAAGGATTGAATTTCCTCCAACAGAGAAATTAAAATTTGCAGAGTTCAGACCCAACGCAGTTCTTACATCCGATCCTTCGAAGGTCTTGTCGCCGATCCTCAATTTGGTTATTCTGCCCCCTTCACTCCGCTCCAATACCTCGATCTGATTTTTTATGTCCTTTTTGCTTATAGCCACTCCAGGGTCCAGCTTCCTGATACCCTCTATGAAAGCATCGATGCTTACCTCCTGCTGCGCTACATACTTGGGAGAGTGCTCCTCATACTGACTGGCAACGCTCCTCAGATACGGCACCTTACTTGACCATATTTCCTCTGAATTTTCTGTTTTTCCTCCGCTGGTGGAATGGAACACCGCATCAATAAGCTTGTTGTTGTATACGATCACCTCTCCTGCTGTACCATAAACAGCCTCCTTAAGCTTATCCAGATCTTTGGTTATGGTAGCAGGATTTCTGTAGGCCTGGCAGTGGGCAGCTTGGGTGCATATCTCTGCCCCGGGATGCTCACTGCAGCCGCTCCCTCCGAATCGCCTCATACGAAGCATAGTATAGGTCCTTGCTGCCAGAGCCTGTGCTTTTAGTGCTTCCATGTGAAAGCTTGCGGGCATTTCTCCGGCTACGACGCCTAATATATAATCCTCCAGCTCCATTGTTACTACCTTGTCTATATCACTCATATACACTGCTATGGTCAAATCGCTGACAGGCTTTATATCCTGTTCCGGCTCCTTTTCCTTGTCCTTGTCCTGCAATAAAGCCAAGGGAATAACAAATAACAGCAGCATCAGTACTGCAACAGCCGCAGCCAGCTTCCTCAAAAGCTGTCCCCCCCTCCGTTGTATTTATATATTGCTTCTATATAAATACTATTTAATTGAGGGAGGTTATATGTCATTATATTTTTCTGAAATCCTTAATTAGGATTTTCGGAACGACACGGGGGTCGTTTCCTACGGCATCAAAAATAATAAAAACCCGGTGGCTTGCACCGGGAAGTATCATTCCTCTATCCTTTTTATGTTAGCACCTAGCTTTTTCAGCTTTTCCTCTATCCTTATATAGCCTCTGTCAATATGATAGATATCAGAAATCTCCGTCCTGCCCTCAGCGCAAAGCCCTGCTATTGCCAATGCGGCTCCTGCCCTCAGATCTGTCGCCTTTACCTTTGCGCCGCTGAATCTTTCACTGCCCTCGATTATTGCACTTCGCCCGTCCACCTTTATCTGCGCCCCCATCAGCTTAAGCTCATTAATGTGCATGAACCTGTTCTCAAAAACCGTCTCGGTAGCTATACTTGTTCCTTTTGCCAGACACATTGCCGTCATCATCTGAGATTGCATATCTGTAGGAAAGCCCGGATAGGGCATAGTCTTAATGTCCACAGAGTTCAAGCGTTCCGGTGCCCTTACCCTTATGGCCCTCTCAAACTCCTGCACCTCGGCACCCATTTCCTTCAGCTTTGCAGTCACAGGCTTGAGATGCTCCGGTATAACACCTTCAACAATAACATCACCACCTGTGGCGGCTGCCGCAACCATAAAGGTTCCTGCCTCAATCCTGTCCGCGATTGCAGTATGGGTAGTCCCCTTCAGCTCTTTTACCCCTTCAATCCTTATAGTATCCGTACCGGCGCCCTTTATTACAGCTCCCATCTTACTTAAGTAGCTTGCCAGGTCCACTATTTCCGGTTCCTCCGCCGCATTCTCTATGGTAGTGATTCCTTCAGCCAGACATCCTGCCATCATAAGGTTTTCTGTCGCTCCGACACTGGGAAAATCCAGATATATGGTTTCCCCCTTGAGCCTTTCGGCATATGCCTCAATATAGCCATGACCCAGTGTAATATTAGCTCCCATAAGCGAAAACCCTTTCAGATGCAGATCTATTGGCCTTGTACCTATGGCGCACCCTCCGGGCAGTGAAATCTTGACTTTTCCTATCCTTGCCAGCATCGGACCCATTATGAGAAAGGATGCTCTCATCTTTCGTATCAACTCATAGGTCGCCTCAAAGCTGTTTATATTTTCAGCTGTAATGGAAAGGCAGCTGTCTGTCCTTTTTATTTCTGCACCTATGGACCTCACAACCTCCTCCATTATATCAACATCGTCAAGATAAGGTACTTCCTCAAGCAAGCAGGTTTCCGGTGTAAGCATCGATGCCGCTATTATGGGGAGTATGGCGTTTTTTGCACCGTGCACCCTTACCTCACCCTTTAAAACGCATCCCTCTTCAATGATCAATTTTGCCAAAATTCTTCCTCCCACTATTACATCAATAATGAAGCCATCCCCCAGGTAGTTTGTAACACTTCAATTTTATAGTCTTATTCAAAGCGTTACAAAGCTACTTCCTTGATTTAGCCGGTCTGCATACCCTAAACGATATGCGTTACAGACCACTAATAACTCATTGAGATCAACGGCGTACCTATCCATATATAGGTTTTGTCATCATAGGAGCTGTACCTTATTGCCAGCTGAACATTCACCCTGGATCGTTCAGAGGTTATATGGCCTCCTACATTATTGCTGAAGGCTGATATGCTTTTCAACTCGTTGTCCTCAATGCCTTCAACCTGTTTTGCATTTATTGACTGAAGAGCAAGCTTGGATTTTCTATCCGTATCCCTTTTGGAAAGCTCCCCCTCATATGTACCTACTATGCAGCTGCTGAAATTGATCAGGTCTTCATCCATCCGCAAGGCTTCAATAATATTCTGCCGCTCGTCCGGCAGCTCCTTATAGCCTTTGTCTATGAAAACGTCAAAAACGATATACGTCTCTCCGCCGGTTTCCTGCTTTACCGATTCTATTGCAACATTATAGGCTTTATTGCCTTTTGTACCGTATAGTACCAGCTTGTTCAAGCGATCATCATTTTCTGTATTTTTTACGACTGAGGTATTATCCAGCTCCATAGAGCTGATGATCCTGTCCATTTCAGCATCAAGCTGCTTTTGGGAAATAAAGCTGTCGTTAAGCTTTGTCCAGCAGCTTATGGTGCTTTCCATAACCTTTGCTCCACTGCTTTCAAATGAAGTTATAAGTGCTTCCTCTTCAGATAAAGAGACAACAGGATATTGTGCCGCATCAAAGCTTCCCACCGTAGGCAGCATGCAAATGAGCAGCAGCAGGATGATTTTTTTCATGTTGATCCCTCCTTTGGCTTCTTCTATGATTATTGCCTCATGAGGGGATTTATATTCAGTTTTGAGAGCATGAAAAAATGACGGTGAAAATTCACCGTCATTTTGAAGAAGCTTTATATTAATTTTACTAGTCGATTTCGGTTGAGGGGGATTTTGCATTTTTATTTTCTATTGCTCTGCAGCTCCTTTATCCTATCCTCAAACCATTTTGATTTTTCAAGGAGCTTCCTGGCTGCTTCTTCAGATACGTCTTCGCCAGAATTTTGAGACGCCCTATGGAGCTCCGCCTGCGTTTGAATAATGGTTTTTACTATCCTTTGTTCTTTTTCCTTTGTCAGATCAGCACCGTCAGAGAATGTCATATTTATGCCAGCTGAAGAAACCCTATCATAGGCATGTTCAGCAGCCTTATCCAAGATACCACTTGCAGGTGCAGATACTAATGTCAGACACATTGTCATAATCAGAGTCATTAAAATAACTTTCTTATACAAATCAGCACCTCCAATCATCCTCTTATATCATAACATGATTAGTAAATTTTTACACATATCTATATAAATAGTGTCTATACATATATAAATAATAAGTTTTTGTCACTCATATATGTCGGTATATGTGAAAAGCTGACATAATAACTACTTAATTACTATGCCAGCCACATATTTTACAATATATAAAATTATATTCTAGACATTCATCACTTTGAGTTTATCTGATATCTTGAGCTCTGCCTCGGTAGCTGCAACAACCTCTTCCACTGTGGTTTCGGGTGCCAGCTCGGTAAGCAGCAGGCCTTCTGGTGTTACCTTGATCACGCCCATGTCGGTAACGATAAGGTCAACCTCTCCCTTGGCCGTCAAGGGAAGATTGCATTTTTTCAGTATTTTGGGTGCACCCTTGGCTGTATGCTCCATGGCTATTATAACCTGTTTTGCCCCTGCTACCAGATCCATTGCACCACCCATTCCCGGAACCATTTTCCCCGGGATCATCCAGTTTGCAAGATTTCCCTCCTGATCCACCTGAAGTGCTCCAAGCACAGTAACATCCAAGTGTCCGCCCCTTATTATGGTAAAGGACATGGCACTGTCGAAAAACGCGCCTCCAGACACTACACTTGAAGGCAGGCCTCCTGCATTTACGATATCAGGATCCTCATTGCCTGGCTCGGGGGTTGGGCCCAGGCCTATAAAGCCGTTCTCAGAATGAAGCATTATATCAATTCCCTCAGGGATATAATTAGCTACCAATGTAGGCATACCTATTCCAAGGTTGACCAGGTCTCCGTCCTTCAGTTCCTGTGCAACTCTTTTTACGATTACTTCTCTTTTTCTATCCTTATCCTCGATCACTTGATTCACTCCTTTACTGTGTTATTATATCTACAAATATTGAAGGGGTCATTACATCTGTCTGGCTCAATTCTCCCACTTCAACAATTTTCTCTGCTTCAACTATGACCAGATCTGCTGCTGTTGCAATAAGAGGATTGAAATTCCTTGTGGCCTTGTTGTAATAAACATTCCCCTTCTTATCTACAATACTGCCTTTGAGCAATGCAACATCCGCCTTCAGCGGCAGCTCCAGCAGATACTCCCTGCCGTCCACAGTTATTTTCTGTTTTCCTTCTTCAACAACTGTTCCGATACCGGTATGGGTAAGTATTCCTCCAAGTCCTGCTCCGGCAGCCCTCACTCTTTCCGCCAGGGTTCCCTGGGGTACAAGCTCCACCTGCAGCTCTCCGGAATTCATCTGTCTTCCTGTCTCAGGATTTGTTCCCACATGGGATACAATAACCTTGCTGACGACCTTGTTTACCACCCATTTGCCGACACCTTTGTCAGGAAAGGCCGTATCGTTGCATATCAGTGTAAGATTCTTTATTCCCTTTGCAATTACAGCATCAATCAGTTTTTCAGGGGTCCCAGCAGCAATAAATCCGCCGACGGCTACCGTCATACCGTCCTTTATGCAGTTTACTGCCTCATCCATAGTCTTAATCTTGTTCACAACTCCACCTCCAAAGTATTAACATATACCAATATTAGTATTTAAAATAACATATATCATCGTTACTAATTTAACATAAGCAAGTTATATGCCAAACATGTTCAGCCTTTGATTTATAAGGAACCGCACTAAATTTTCAATAAGTGCTTGATTATTATAGCTTAATTTCCGGCAGCTTATACACTGAAACTATTGCATAGTAAGCAGGTTTTCCAATAGGGCTGTTGCACAAGTAGGAAGGATGCGACATAAAAATGATATACAACAATCGGAACGACACGGGGTCGTTCCCTACAATATACCAATTGTCATGTGTTGTCCGCAGGGAACAGCCGACCTGCCGTTCCGCACCTATGTCGCATCCTTCCACTTGTGCGACAGCCTTAATCTCATTTAAACTGCCGGTTATTCGGCACAAGCTATTTCCGGGGCCTCTCAGGCCGAAAATCCTCCGGGCGCTTTTCCGTCTTTCCGAAATGGAACAGAAGGCTTTCTATTATCCTGGCTGAGGCATGTCCGTCACCATAGGGATTCACTGCGTTAGACATCCTGGTATACTCCTCTTTGTCTACAAGCAATCTCTCTGACAGTTCGAAAATATCCTCCTCATTCACTCCTGCAAGCTTAAGTGTTCCAAACTCAATAGCCTCCGGCCTTTCCGTCTCAGTGCGCAGCACCAGCACAGGCTTGCCCAGGGATGGGGCCTCCTCCTGGAGTCCTCCTGAGTCTGTAAGCACCATAAAGCACCTTCCCATAAGATTGTGCATTTCATCTACATCCAGCGGATCCAAAAGGTGCACCCGAGGTATGCCTCCCAATATGCCGGAAACTGTTTCCCTGACTGCAGGATTCTTATGCACTGCATATACTACCTCAACATCCTCATATTTCTCTGCCAGGCGTTTCAAAGCCCTGCATATGTTTTCCAGAGGCTCACCGAGATTCTCCCTCCTATGGGCGGTGACCATTATTATCCGCTTTTCCTCATAATCAAGCTTCTTCAAGCCTTCAGTATAATACTTGAAGTCCTTATTTACCGTCGTCTTCAATGCATCTATTGCTGTATTACCGGTTATATATATGCTGTCTCCATTTACTCCCTCTCTTAGAAGATTGGCCTTGGAAGTAGCTGTAGGGGAAAAATGTATATCTGCCATTGCTCCTGTGAGCTTCCTGTTCATTTCCTCCGGATATGGGGAATATTTGTTGAAGGTCCTCAGCCCGGCTTCTACATGTCCGATCTGCACCTTATTGTAAAAGGCTGCCAGAGAGCCCACAAAGGTAGTGGTTGTATCGCCGTGCACCAGTATGATATCAGGCTGAAGCTTCTTTATAACCCCTTCAAGCCCTGTCAGGGCATTGACTGTTATATCCGTCAGTGTCTGCCTGTCCTTCATAATGTCCAGGTCAAAGTCAGGCTGTATATCGAATATTTTCAACACCTGGTCAAGCATATCCCTATGCTGGGCCGTGACACAAACATAAGACTCAAACCTGCGGTCTGCCTTTAAGGCTTTCACAAGAGGCGCCATTTTTATTGCCTCAGGCCTTGTACCGAATATTGATAATACTTTTATCAAGATCTCAACTCCTTATAACAAGATTTTAATGAGGGTTTTTGCAGGCTTGCAAAAACCTACCCGAGCGTTTCAACTATATAGGTTGCATTAAAGAATTTTCAAAGAAGAATCAGGCAACCTATGAAATCAAGGTATATGTTTTGCAATATTTGAATTCTGATGTAAAGGTTTTATTGCAAAACATATTGGCGGGAGATATACTCGCCGCCTGCCGGATAACGAAAGCGGTACCAGCCTCCTATAGAAGTGAGGGATATCTTTAGCCTCGTTATTATGAAAACTAAAGGTGAGAATTTGTTAACACCAACTCTCACCTTTTATTAATGTTTATATTAGGAAGGATGCTGCGCATCCTTCTACAAATCCGCTTTATTGCTTCCCTGGCCCACCTCTATTAGACCTAAGTACCTTGCCCCCATAGAGGCTAAGAGAAAAACCGCAAATACCAGTACAAAAGCAGCTTTCAGAGTTACCTCAACCAGTGCGATAGCGCTGAAGCCCAATACTGCACTTATGCTGTAAAGAGTCAGTACCGCCTGCTTCTGGCTCATCCCTGCATCCATAAGCTTATGATGCAGATGCCCTTTGTCTGCCTCCATCATCGACTTTCCGCTTAAAGCTCTGCGCACCATGGCAAATAAGGTATCAAATATCGGCAGTCCTATTGCAAATATCGGCACCATAATCGATAACGCAGCCGCTCCCTTCAGGACGCCCATTACAGAAATCACCGAAAGCATATAACCCAGGAACAAAGCTCCCGTATCTCCCATGAATATCTTTGCCGGGTTGAAATTATGAGGCAGGAAGCCTAAGGTTGAAGCTGCAAGTATGGCAGCCAGGGCTGCAGAAGTAACAACTGCCGGGGAATTCTGACCTGTGCTTAATGCAACTACAAACAAAGTAGTTGCAGAAATTGCAGATATTCCTGCTGCGAGTCCATCCAATCCGTCTACCAGATTAATAGCATTGGTAACACCCACTATCCAGAAAAGTGTAAGCGGATATGACCATACTCCAAAAACAATATATGGATTATCCGGGAAAATAAAGGATAAAGGATTTGTTACTCCATTTATTTTTACACCGCTGTGTATTGCAATCATTGCGGCAACTATCTGGACAAAAAATTTGAATTTTGCTGGAAGAGGTTTGATATCGTCAAAAAACCCCAAGACCACCATTATCGCTGCTCCGGTCATAATTCCAAACATTTTGGAATCCAGATCGGTATAATATAAAAGTCCCGCCACAAAGCCAAGAAAGATTGCAAGGCCTCCCAATCTTGGTATAGGAACGGTATGTACTCTTCTGTCATCCTCAGGTACATCTATAGCACCCACAAGCTTCGCCAGTCTTATCATAAGCGGTGTTGCCAGATAAGCGACAGCAACGGCTATTATAAGCGCCATAATGCTTCTTGTCATTTTATCACTCCCAAGTACCTTATTTCCTTAATCTTGTAATTCATTCAATAATTATTCTACTGCAAGGATAATCTATTGTCAAACCAACAATTCTTACATTTTTCTTAAGTATATTGTCCCCACAAAGCTATTACTTTTAAACATTACCTGATACATTTTATTTTCCAGTTCAAATATGTAAAGGAATCGGAACTCGTGCAACAGGTTCCCTACTTCGTTCCGAAGAGCCTGTCTCCGGCGTCACCCAGCCCGGGAACTATATATCCATGGTCATTCAGCCTCTCATCAACTGCAGCTACAAATATCTCAACATCAGGATGTGCTTCCACCACCGTTTTGATTCCTTCAGGAGCAGCAATGAGGTTCACCAGCTTTATGCTCTTTGCTCCTTTTTCTTTGAGGAAGGATATTGCGGCAGATGCCGAACCGCCGGTTGCCAGCATCGGGTCAAGCACTATAAGATCTCTTTCAGCAACATCAGAAGGAAGCTTGCAATAATATTCAACGGGCATAAGAGTCTCAGGATCCCTATACAGGCCTATGTGTCCCACCTTGGCAGCAGGTATGAGCCGCAGCATTCCATCCACCATTCCCAGGCCTGCTCTCAGTATCGGCACTATTCCAAGCTTCTTGCCGGAAATAACCTTTGAGCTGGTCTTACAGATAGGTGTTTCCACCTCTGTATCCTCAACAGTCAGGTTTCTTGTCACTTCATAGCCCATAAGCAGTGAAAGCTCTTCTACCAGCTCCCTGAATTCCTTCACACCTGTATTCTTGTCCCTCAACAATGTAAGCTTGTGCTGTATCAGCGGATGCTCCATAACTGTAACATTCTTATATTCCTTCATCATACTTCCTCCTAATGTTGATTTTATTCAAATTTATTTGTTGTATTTCTTCTCTATCACCGCTATTTTTTCTACTCTTCTGCCATGCCTTCCCCCAAGAAATTCAGAGCTTAACCATATATCAACTATCATTTTTGCCAGTCCTGCGCCAATTACCCGCTCACCCAGAGCCAGTACATTGGCATCATTGTGCTCTCTTGAAGCCCTGGCGGAAAAGCAATCTCCGCATAGAGCCGCCCTTACCCCGGGAACCTTATTTGCCGATATGGAAATACCTATGCCTGTTCCGCAGCATATTATTCCTTTGTCATACTCGCCTCTTGCAACTGCTTCTCCAACTGCTTGGCCTATATCCGGGTAATCCACAGCTTCGGCTGCAAAACAGCCAAAATCCGTACATTCGATATTCTGCTGCTTCAAATGCCTGATTATTTCATCCTTCAGTAAAAAACCTCCGTGGTCACTTCCGACTGCTATCCTCAAATCAGCACGCTCCTTTCTTCTTAAGCTTTTTTATCAATACTTCAATATGTTTATTTATTTCATCACGGCAATTTATGTATGCTTCCAGATCCCCTCCAAAGGGATCGGCAATATCGGCATCACCTGAGCCTTCACAGAACTCGGCAAGCACATGGATCTTGGCTTCGGCATCGGGCCGCAGCTGCAGCAAGCGCCTCTTATGTAAAGAGGTCATTGTAAGTATGAGCTCTGCGCTGTCAATAAGCGCGTCCTCCACCATGCTGGAGGAATGCTGCGAAAGGTCGATGCCCATAGACTTAAGCGCCTGTACCGCATTGTATGAAGCCGGCATGCCGGGATAAGCCGAAGTGCCTGCCGAGCTCACATAATACTCCCCGGCCAGCCCTTCCTTATCAAGCTGATGGCGCAAAAGAGCCTCTGCCATACTGCTTCTGCATGTATTTCCAGTGCAAACAAATAATATCCTTTTCATGATCACACCTCTATAATATTTGAACCTGCCGCCTTTTTCATTCTGTTCATTACAGCCATACCAACATATTTTTCGCTGAAAGCCTCTGCAAATATTATATCGACTCCTATTTTGTCAAATTCTCTGAGCCTTCTGAATACATTAGACGCTATAAGCTCGGTATTTGTTCTGCTTCCCAGGGAAAGCACCACACAATCCCGGTAGAAGCTCTCTGTTTCATCGCAGGCGAGGACTCCTACCTTCAGGCCTTTGCCGACGTTCTCGCTTACCAGCTCCTGTATCTTCTTCTTAATGCTTTCCAATTCACCTTTTACTATTATCATTTCTGCATCAGGGGCATAATGTGTATACTTCATTCCCGGTGCCCTGGGAATTTCCTTGTCTCCTACATTTCCGCGGTTTATAAGCACAGGCCCCAGTATTGCCTCAAGCTCCTCCAGGGTCACTCCCCCCGGCCTCAATATCACCGGCCTGTCCCCGGTCAGGTCCAGGATGGTGGACTCCAGCCCCACCCGGCTGCTGCTGCCGCATAATATCATATCCACCTTGCCCTTCATGTCGTCAATGACATGCTCTGCCATTGTAGGGCTTGGCTTACCTGAAATATTCGCGCTTGGTGCCGCAATGGGAAGCTCGCTCCTGCTGATAAGCTCCAGGGCTACTTTGTTATCAGGCATTCTTACGGCAATAGTATCAAGTCCTGCCGTCACTTCATGAGGCACTTTTACGGACTTCTTGAAAATCAGCGTGAGAGGCCCCGGCCAGAACTTCTTGATTACCTGCTTTGCTCCGTCGCTCAGAGGGCTTCCTATAAGGTACAGCAGCATATTCATATTGGAGATATGTGCAATAAGCGGATTATCGTTGGGCCTTCCCTTGGCGGTGAATATACCCTTGACAGCTTCCCCGGACAGAGCATTAGCCCCCAGCCCGTATACTGTTTCAGTGGGAAATACTACAGTTCCGTTGTTCCTGATCACTTCTGCAGCCTTATCGATTATATCAGAATCAATATTGTTTTCATCCAGAAAAAAAACTTCTGTGTTCAATATAATGCCTCCAAGAGCCTATTTTAATAATAATTATATTATTATAGGTAATTATCAAGTGAAATATCAGCAGCTTCAAGGGCATGCAAAAAACAAGCTGTGCTTTTACACTAAATACATAATAACACAGCAAAAACTCATATACAACTTTCAGAATCCGGCACTAGTACTCTGTAACACCTAATTCCTTACATTTCCGCCGGTTAAATTGACCTATGACTTCGTTGTCGTCAATCGTAATACGCCCGGTATTACTCATTCCTCCGCCTTGTCATATGCCAATTTTCCTCGCCGGGCAATGCAAGGTTTAAGTGTTACAGAGTACTAGAGACTTTTTGATATGATTATTCCGCACATCATTCCAACTATCATCCCTATTGTAGAGACCCTCCCCTTGTAGATATTCTGCGTCTTGGGTATCAGCTCACCACAGGTTATGTACAGCATTGATCCTCCGGCAAAGCTCAGGCACAGACATATCAGACTGCTGGATATCTCACCCAGCAGTTCCCCTATAAAGGCTCCGATTCCCATAGGTATTCCTGCAAGTATCGTATAAATCAATATCTTAATCCTGTTTATTCCGCCCATCTTCAAGGGTGCTGCCATTGCTATCCCTTCAGGCATATCATGAAGAGCTATGGTAATTGCCAGGCCCAGGCCCAGGTAATCACTGGCGGCGAAGCCTGAACCCACAGCCAGCCCCTCAGGAAAATTATGAACTGCAATTCCGATTCCAAGCAATATCCCGCTCCTGACAAGATCAAGATTGCCGCTGTATTTTTCACTGACCCTCTCAGGCATAAGCTGCTCTACTATCAATATCATGCCTACTCCAAGCACTATTCCCACAAGGCTGGTAAATATCCCTCCCATACTAAAGGCCTCAGGCAGCAAATCAAAGCATACCACCGATATCATTATTCCGCTGGTAAAACCCATAAGGACCGCCATAAATCTTTTTGTAGGATTCTTCAAAAAAAACGTTATCAAACCACCCAGACCGGTGCCTACCATACCGCATAAAAATCCGATACAGGTTACTGCAAAAAGCCTGCTCACAATATTCCCCCAATCAAGAAAACTAGCATATTCGGAACGGTTTGGAACCGTTCCCTACATTTATTTATATTCGACGGGGGGATTTATAGAACGATGGAACGACACAGGGGTCATTCCCTACAGACTGAAATAAAAAAGGAAGTGGATTATTCCACATCCTTAAGCTTATCCGCCTGGGCGCTTGTTATCAAGGCATCTATCATCTCTTCAATATCTCCATCCATGAAGGAATCCAACTGATATATCGTCAGCCCTATTCTATGGTCTGTGACCCTGCCCTGGGGGAAATTGTAGGTCCTTATCCTTTCGCTTCTGTCTCCTGTGCCTACCTTGCTCTTTCTGTCGTTTGCTATTTCTGCATTGTGTCTCTCTATTTCAAGGTCAAGAAGCCTGGATTTCAATACCTTTATGGCTTTATCCTTGTTCTTCAGCTGTGATTTCTCATCCTGACAGGATACTACAAGTCCTGTAGGCAAGTGAGTCACCCTGACCGCACTGTCTGTTGTATTTACGCTCTGCCCGCCGTGGCCGCTGGAACGGAACACATCAATACGCAGATCATTCATGTTTATTTCCACATCAACATCTTCAGCCTCGGGCATTACTGCAACGGTAGAGGTCGAGGTGTGAATCCTTCCGCTTGCCTCAGTACTCGGAATCCGCTGGACCCTGTGGGCCCCGCTTTCATATTTCAGCTTGCTGTATGCTCCCTTGCCGTCTATTTCGAAGATTACCTCCTTATAGCCGCCGATGTCTGTGGGATTGGAGCTGAGCATATCTACCTTCCAACCCATTCTTTCAGCATATCTGACATACATCCTGAAGAGGTCTCCGGCAAAAAGCGCTGCCTCTTCTCCTCCGGCTGCGCCTCTTATCTCCACTATTACATTTTTTTCATCATTGGGGTCCTTGGGAAGCAGCATCAGCTTAAGCTCTTCCTCCGTTTTCACCCTGTTTTCCTGAAGCTCTGCGATCTCAAGCCTCACCATTTCCTGGAAGTCCTTGTCCGCCTCATCCTCCAGCATTGCCTTTGAATCCTCAATGCCCTTCAGTATTGACTTATACTCCTTGAACTTGGTAACAATAGGCTCAAGGCTTGAATGTTCTTTTACAAGCTTTTGCCAAAGATTTTGATCTCCAATAACCTCAGGATCACTTATCTTATGTCCCAGATCCTCATACTTTTCTTCTATAAACTCCAGTTTATCAAGCATCCTATCACTCTCCAAATCAAATTCGCAACTGCGAAATATCTTGTACCTGCATAGCCGGCTTTCTCACGCCCCATACGCACCTTTCAAAGCCTGCAAGATCCTTTTCTATATTCACATTGCCATAATAACCGCTCTCTTCCATAATAGTTTTTACCTCTGCACCCTGATCATAGCCTACCTCAAAGACAAGGTATCCGTCATTTCTGAGAAATTCAACGCTGTCTCTTATAATACTTTTATAGTATAGTATTCCGTCTTTACCTCCGTCAAGAGCCAAGTGAGGCTCGTAATCACGAACATTTACATCCAGCTCGGGAATTACTGCACTTTTTATATAAGGAGGATTGGACACTATAATATCCGTCTTCCCGATCAGCTCTTCCTCCCTGATATTCTCAAACAAATCGCTCTTTACTATTCTAACTCTTTTCTCCAGGCCAAGACGGTCTGAATTTATCCTGCAGCATTTCAAGGCAGCATCGGAAATGTCAACAGCCCATATGTGTGAACCGGGTATGTTGCTGCCAAGGCTCACGGCTATTGCTCCGCTTCCGGTGCACATGTCAATTATGCGGGGCTTTTCCATACCCTTTGCCAGCTTAAGCACTCTTTCCACAAGCAACTCAGTGTCGGCACGGGGTATAAGCACGCCCTGCTCTATATAAAGCTCCAGTCCCATAAATTCCTGGGCATTGGTTATATACTGAACCGGCTTGCCCTTGCTCCGCTCCTCCACCAAGGACCTATAACGAATCGCAAGCTTATGGTCTATAAGCTTGCTCTGATGGGGCACAAGCTTCACCCTGTCAAATTTCATACCCGACTCATTCAGTACATATATAAGGAGAAGCTCGGCATCAAGTATGGGAGTCCCTGAGCTCCCGCTCTTCTTCAGCATTTCGGCCGAAGCTTTCAGCAGCTCCCTTATGCTTTCCATCACCAGTTATCCGCCTCCGGATCGGAGACAAGAACATTCCTGAGCGCCTCAATGGCAACCTCTATCTGCTTGTCGTCAGGTTCCCTGGTGGTTATCTTCTGAAGCCACATACCAGGGGCAGATACCATACAGGATAGCTTGCTCTGGCTCCTTCCCGCCCATTTGATTATTTCATAGGATATACCTGCTACGAAGGGTATCAGTATAAGCCTTGTAAGCAGCCTCATAAGCACTCCAGACCAACTGAACATTGAGAACAGCAGTATGCTGACTATCATTACTATGAAAAGAAAGCTGGTGCCGCATCTTGGATGCAGCCTCCCATACCTTTTCACATTTTCAACAGTAAGCTCCTCTCCGTACTCATAGCAGAATATGCTTTTGTGCTCCGCTCCGTGATATTCAAAAACTCTCTTTATATCCTTCATCCTGGATACAGCCATTATATAGGTAAGGAATATCGCGATCCTCGCTATGCCCTCCAAGCCATTCAGAATCAATTTATTTGTCGTATATATCTTGAACACATCAACAACTACAGTGGGCAGCAATATGAAAAGGCCTACGGAAAAGGCCACTGAAATGACTACCGATATCCATATGATATTGTCATTCAGGAATTTATCGAACCAGGAAGGCTTCTTATTCTTATCTTTCTCCGCTTCTTCCTCCTCCATGAATTCTGCGGAATACATCAGAGATTTTACCCCCAGTACCATGGAATCCACAAAGGCATATATGCCTCTTATTACAGGTATCTTCGATATTATCTTCCTGTTTCCCTTAAGCTTTTCCTTTTTGACAACAATCTCTCCATCCGGCTTCCGCACTGCAATGGCATAATCCTCAGGCCCTTTCATCATTACTCCCTCTATAACAGCCTGGCCGCCTACCGACTTGGGTTTTATTGCATTCATAACATTCAGCATCCTCATATATCTCTACCTTTCGAACAAAATGTCCATCTATACATTATTTTTTGCGTCATTCCAACAAGCTATTTTGTGTAGCTCTCAAAAGGCTTGATTTCCACGAAGCCTCATATAGTAGTATATCGTTACTTGTTTCAATTTACAAGTAGTGAACAATTCCTCAACCTTTTCGCTCTGTTAAGGGGCTTATGTATATTGTTGTCGAATAATAAACAAATTCATTTAAAAATCTGCAATTTTATGGTAATATATATTTTGAATAGTTTGTGTTATTTTTTTATCATGACCCAGAAAGCCCTTATCATAGAAACAGATACCGGAGGTGATTGTTTTGGCAAATGTACTTGTCGTGGATGACTCGACTATAATGAGAAGAAATCTATCAGCAATACTTTCCAACGCCGGCCATACAATCGTAGCAGAAGCCTCCAACGGAGAGCTTGGGGTCAAGGAATATAAAAAGCTCAGACCCGATCTTGTTACAATGGATATTACTATGCCTGTAATGGATGGGATAAATGCAGTAAAGCAAATAGTGGACCATGATCCGAAAGCCCAGGTGATCATGATAAGCTCACTGGACCAGAAATTCATGGTGCTGACGGCCCTGCAGAACGGAGCAAGGCACTATATAATCAAGCCCTTCAGTCCGGACAAGGTGCTTAAGATAGTGAACGATGTGCTTGGCATCTCCGGAAAAACGACTTCAGAGAAACGTCATAATTCACTTGGTTCAATAAACAATACTATTTCCGATATAAGCATTTCAATAGATAACATCAATGCTTCAATAAAAAAACTGGATGGTGAGTAATCCGGAGCGACACGGGAGCGTAAATAATATAGGGCTTAATGCTGTACACCAGCTTTAAGCCCTTTTTTGTGCTGTTTATTTGCTTCATTAATCTATACACGCAATTTGTGAATTATCCGGGCGATTCTTGAATCGCCCCTACTTGCCGGGGACCTGGTGGCACTTTCTGCATCTGGCTTCATAGCTTTCCTTTGCGCCTACCAGTATTATCGGATCATTGTAGGATGCAGGTCTTCCGTCTATCAGTCTTTGGGTCCTGGTAGCGGGATTACCGCACTGTATGCATATCGCCTGTATCTTGTCCACAAATTCTGCTGCAGACATGAGCTCCGGTGTGGGGCCAAAGGGCTCTCCCTTAAAGTCCTGGTCAAGTCCGGCTGCAATTACACGTTTGCCCTGGTCGGCAAGCCTGTTGCATATGTCTACTATGCTTTTATCAAAAAACTGCACTTCATCTATGGCTATGACAACCGCATCCTCATCCAGATACTTTAAAATGTCTTCTGCCTTACTGATCTTTATCGCTTCAATCTTTATACCGTTATGGGATACAACATGATCAAT
>JAEXXN010000073.1 GCA_023405875.1 Bacillota bacterium
CCTGAGATGTCGCTGCTGCTGGCGGCCGCATACCCAGGCTCATCCGAATCATATTGGCTGAAAGCTGTAAAGGCAAAATTCAAATATGTAATGGGATTGCTCATATCAGTATGGAGTCCGTCGGTCAGCCTGCTTGCGGCAGAAGCCAAAAGTCCCGGCATCGGACTTCCGTATTCGCTCTCATAGCTTGTTTTTGCACTGGTGATTACAGTATTCAGCAGTTGAACGGACAAATTTCTCGAGTACTCTTCAAGCTTGAGCCTTTTTTCAAGGTCATAACTGAATACTTCCACGGATTCGGTTGAATTGCTATCATATTCTTTTGTATAAGTATCAGGTGCATATAGCCATCCAATAAATAAAAGCAATGAAATTACTGCAAGTATCGCAAAAAAAGCAAACAACCACTTTTTGTTCAACCAATCCACCTCTTTTCTTCCGTACCTCGTAACTATTGCTCCGCCGACTGAACCTTGCCAGAGATTTGCGTGGATTTTCACCATAAGGCAAGAGGTCGGAGAGAGTAATATGGCAACGGAACAAATTAGTTTGCCTGTATACACTTTATGCGATACCGCTTGTATATATGATTGAATAAAAAAAAACGGCAGCCGCCGTTTTTTAATTTACATACCTGTCAATATCATCAGGACCTATACTAGGATGCAGTGCCAGGTTGAGGCCGTTGGCTATCACGATTGCCACATCGTCTATTAGCCGGTCGATCTCCTTTGGTGTCACCATCAGGTTCCCGACGTAGGGAGATATCACTTCATTTATCAGTTTGTATTTCTCTGTCCTGTCCATATCCTTGAGCATGTTATAGAATTCTCCGTTTTTCGGAGATTCTTCGATGAGGGAATCAACCACCATGTCTATGGTATCGCTGGCCATGGTAGCTGCATCAACAACAGTAGGGACTCCGACCGCCACCACCGGCACCCCCATGCTCTCAAGGCTGAGCTCTTTTCTGTTGTTGCCCACCCCTGAGCCTGGGTTTATTCCCGTATCCGCCAGCTGTATTGTAGTGCTGACCCTCTCCATTTTCCTGGAGGCAAGTGCGTCAATTGCTATTACCAGATCAGGCTTTACGCGGTCCACTATACCGCGTATTATTTGGCTGGTCTCGATGCCCGTGATACCTAGGACTCCGGGAGCCACGGCACAAACCGATCTTACCCCTTCGTCAATCTGGTCCGGCACATACTCCTTTATATGCCTTGTTACAAGCAAATGGTCCACAACCCTTGGCCCCAGGGCGTCAGGGGTTACATTCCAGTTCCCCAGGCCTACCACCAGGATCACAGATTGATCATTCAGCTTCACTATACTTGCTACTTCCTTTGCCAGGGTCCTTCCGACCTCATCCTGAAGCTCCTTGTCATTATCGCTGAGCTTCGGCACCTCTATGGTTATATAATTGCCCTTGGGCTTGCCTATAACTCTGGCTCCGACGTCTTCAACCACCTTTACCCTTGTTACTGTGATGTCCTCCTGTTTTTCCACATCCACAAGGACTCCCGGTATATCGCTCTTGTTCTCCTGCTTGTTGTAAAACTCCCTTGCTTCAATTGCCAGGTCTGTTCTTATTCTAGCCATGTTACTCCCTCCAAAAATCTATGAAATATTGAGCAAAACATCAAAACATATAATATTTGAAGTTTGTGCCTTAGCAATTGTTTTTATGCAGGGTGAATTTAAACTGTTGAGCCGGTTGATGAAAGAGTGTTTTGTGGAAAATGTTTTTGGCTAAATATACAGGTATAAAATTTATATTTGGATATAAAGTGGGCAAACTTATACTGAAAATACTAAGAAAATACTTGTATTACAATATGCTTGCATTTTTTTGGTTAATATGATAAAATACCATTTGTTAATTGAATTTTGAAGGAGGTGAAGGGTTTGGCAAATATCAAATCAGCTTTAAAGAGAATAAAAGTAACTAAATTCAAGACAAGAAGAAATAAAATAATTGTTTCCTCCTTGAAAACTTCAATAAGAAGGTTTGAAGATTCTGTTAAAGCCGGAAATATTAACGAAGCTAAGGAACTGTACCAGAAGGTTACAAGTCTTATAGACAAGGCGGTAGCTAAGGGTACTCTCCATAAGAATACAGCAGCAAGGAAGAAATCCAGATTATCCAAGAAATTGAAGGTTACAGCTTAATAGCCTGATAACAAATCAAACCCTGAATACTCAGGGTTTTTTGATTTTTTGTTTTACTATTCAAAAAGTGTCGCCAGCAGCAGCTCCATTGCCAGCCGGTCTCCCATTCTTCCGGTCTTAATGCCGAATTCGGTATCGATACATTTTTCAAAGGCAGAATGAAGCACCTGACTTTTTATTGATGCACTGTACTTTATACAAAGCTTGACTGTATATTCGTGTATCTTCAGCTTTTCCGATATGCTTTTCCCATCATACCTTTTGTTGTGCAGCTCAGCTACTCCGATCATATTTTTTATCTGCTTGGTAAGCAGCGCCAATATGCCCAGGCTGGACTCCCCTTCCAGGAGCAGGTCGCCATAGACTCTCAGGCTGCGGTCTGCATCCTTTTCAGAGCAAGCGTTTATAAGCTTGAATATATCATTCTCCACATTCCGGGGAACTATTGCCTCGATATGCTCCATATGCACAGCTGTTGCTTTGCCAATATAATTCATAAGCTTTTTTACTTCATTTTCCACGTCATACATGCTTTTGCTTCCATTTTTGTCTATATAACCAATACTGTTTATGAAATGGTCCAGTTCTTTAGCTCCTATATTTTTCCCGCTCTTCCCCAGCTCTCTCTTTATCCACTGGGCAAGCTCATCCCTGTCTATTCTGTCAAATTCATATACCGCACCGTATTTTTTTATTTCGTTTACAAGTTTTTTTCTTTTGTCGATGCTTCCGTAGGATACAAACAACAGACAAGCGGTAGCATTGATATTCTCAATAACCTCAACGAAGGGCTTTGGATCATTACGGTCGCCTGCTGTTTCCTCCCCCTCGCCCTTACCTTCACCCTTACTTTTCAGCATTCCCAGATCCCTAACTGCCACAAGTCTTTTATCCGCGCCGAAGGGAAAGGTCTCACACGCAGCGGAAAGCTCTGATATATCCAGCTTCTCTCCGTCCAACTGGGTATAGTTCAGCTCGGGAAAGGAAGTCACCACTGCATTTTTCAGTGCCTCCCAGCCTTTATCTATAAGGTATGTCTCACTGCCGTATATAAGGTATACCGGTTTGACGGAATTGTTCTTTATATCGTTCATAAGCTGCCTGTAGCTCATAATTTCATCTCCAATGCATGTTTTATTTCAATTTGTCCGGCCATATGTTTCGCACTAAATCCATTACATAATAGTTCAATAGTGCGAGACATTTTCCTTGATGTTTTAAATCGCAGCTAATCAATATAAGCTACTCAGTGCGGTTTATATATCTAATCCTCTGAATTAATATCGATGAAACGATTGCCTTTTCCCCAAACAGATACTATCGGCAATACTTTTACAAATGCGGTCTGATCAATTTCCTTAATTAATTTCTGTATCATGATAGATTGACTTGGGGAACAAACAGATTCTATTTGAACCTTTTCACCATTTGTATAGCCGCCTTTTATATGGGATACGGTCACCCCTCTCCCCAATTGAAGCATTATAAATTCACTGATTTCTTCATACTTGCTGCTGATTATTTCCAGCTTGTATAATTTCGTACCAAATCCCACTATCATATAGTCACAGACCTTTGTTACCATCAATTGACTGATAATAGAATACAAGGCTATATTTCTTCCAAAGGCAAAAGCTGATATTATTATTACAATCCCATCCAAAACCAGCATAATATAGCTTACATTTATCGATGGAAATATTCTTTTATGTAAAATTCTTGCGATAGTATCTGTTCCTCCGAAGGAAAAGCCTTTACGAAGTATCATTCCTACTCCTATTCCATAAAAAATTGAAAAATAAATTGACGCAAGGAGAAGGTCATTTTCTACAAATTTAAACTCAAAATTCTGCATGATCAATAAAACCGTCGGATATAAGACAGACAGAAAAGCAATCTTCAGTATCTCCCTCTTCCCCATAATCAGAAATGTAACAATAAGTATAGTAAATGTCATAAAATAGTAAATGTAGGAATAGTTAATATTTATATATTTTTCTGAAATGATTGCCAATCCTGTTATTCCGCTGGTAACAAGACCGTTTGGCTTCAAAATATAATTTACTGAAAATGCCGTAATAATACAGCCCAAGGTTAAGTAAACAGCATTATTTACTAAATTTTTAATATTTATTTTTTCCATAATATCTCCCATATACACCAATTGTATTTATTATAACATAAAAGCAATCAAACCGTCCCCTACTGCCTCTTAAACGGCAGCAAGGCTTATCGAAAGAGCTAAAGGCCTTTATTAATCGCCTAATGCATGAGTAACAGACCCAATTCGTATACAAAAAATGAAAAGATTTCATGGAATGGATCGTGCCAGGGTATGGTCACAAAAGTATGCGAACGCAAGCAAAACCCACGGAATTGGCTGGAAATCTAAAGAGGATAGCAAACCTGCTATCCTCAAATTTTAATTCTAATTGCTGTAATTTTGCATATTCGCTTTGGATTATTGTAAAACCTAAAATCCAGCTTCTAAATATTTCTCAAAAACATTACTCGTTTTATACCTTATCAGGAGTAATGGCATCGCAGATAAGTTCCTGCCAAGCTTGTTCTCCAAGCTGTTGAATAATTTCATGTTTGAATGTACCAATACCAAACTTCTCGCTATACTCGATATTCCTGTCTCCCATAAATACTTCTCCTTTTCTTTATCCTTTGAATGTTAAAAGAACTTTTTCAAAATATGGCACGAAGCCTAATCTTTTATATATAGAAGTTGCTTCCGGACTGGAACCCAATATGACAGTTTTTATATCCTGTTCTTTCAATTGTTTTAACGCTTCTACACAGACAGCAGTACCTGCGCCTTGTTTCCTATATTCTTCGAGGGTTGATACAAATTCCAAAGAAGCATTATCTTGATCGGTAATAGTTGCCGCAGTTGATATTGGAACGCCGTTCAGGTAGCCAATGTAAAAAGCAAGATTGTTTTGCGACACCCATGTAAAGTAATGCTCGGCATCAATCATTTTCCATCCATGTAAAGCAGAGTTAACCGTATCTATCCAATGTTGAAAATCAGAAAAGTCTTTTACTCTTTTTACCTTTATGAATGGATTGGTATTTATCCATTCGTTTGCGGTTTGTAAATCAAGAGCCATACCATATTCTTTTTCTTCCGGATTCGTTGGAATTTCACCTACAAATCCTTTTTCCTTAAGAATATCAACAATATCATTGGGTGTCGCATCAGGCAAGATATACCAAAATGAGGGAATAACACCGTCTTTAATATCTTTCAAAATTATATCGATGTTTTCACCAGCCTTAAGCTTAACTCCATAAACAATGGACGGTCCTACTTCTCCTTGAACCGGCTTTATCCATTCAATGCTTCCTATATGATTGTGAATAATACCTGATTGTGCAAAAATGCGGAAATACCTCTCAATCCCTTTAACAATGCAATTTATATAATATTGCTCGTCCAAATAATTTCTCCCCCTTCACAACAAAGTATATATCAATAAATCTGAAAACTTGGTGATAGTATGTCGCAATTCTATTTTACCAAATTCGAAGGCTTTTTTCATTGATCAATTGATTTTTCTTACATACTTAGCACTATTTGGGATATGTTTTTCAGTGGTTTCGAACCGTCCTTGCCGCTTACTGATTACTGTTTCTGCTTGACCGTTCTGATCTTCATATTGTCACCGTCAGTGGTCACAATTACAGCACCTGACTCATCTGTCCTGTATATCAGGCTTCCGCTGTCCTCCATCCGTTTCATTGCTTCTGGCGAGGGATGTCCGAAGTTGTTCTTACCTACAGATATAATGCTGACCTTTGCTCCCACTCTTTTCAGAAAGCCCCCGGAGGAGGAACCTGCGCTGCCGTGGTGCGGAACCTTCAAAACACTTGAAGCTATTGCCCCCGTTTCTAATTTTTCTTCCGTCTCCTTTCCTATATCTCCCGTTAGCAGTGCTCTGAAATTTCCATAGGACAGGACACCTACCAGCGAGTTCTGGTTTTCATCAGCCTTTGCTCCTTCGCCCGGATGAAGAAAGTCAATCCTGACGCCCTTGCCCAGGTTGATATGATCCCCTTTACCGAGGCGGTATACCTCTATATCCTTCCTCCTGCACAGCTCCAATAATGCTCCCGCATTCGGCGAAATATCCCCTGTTTCTGAGGAAAACCTTGGTATTATGAGATTTTTTACAGGATAGATCTCTATTACCTTAAGCAAGCCCTCCATATGGTCATCATGCATATGAGAGACGACTACGGTGTCTATCCTCCATATTCCCTGGTGCAGCAAAGCAGGGAGGGTTATCTTCCCGCCGACATCATAATAGTATTCCCCTTTTCCTATGGAGCCGCCTCCATCGACCAGGATTGCCCTTTTGCCCGGAGTGATCACGCAGCAGCTGTCTCCCTGGCCTACGTCAAAAAATACCATCCTCAGCTCTTTGGTCGGCAGATTGCAGCTCAACACTGTGACAGCAGCTATAAGCACATATCCCAATACAAACCTTGAAAAATACACACGGATATATGCTTTTTGGGAAAAACCATATAACAGCAGGATACCTGAATAATACAGCAAGTATATAGCAACCGGAAGCGACGGTACATAAAAGCCTGCGAAACGGAGCCCTGCCGCCAGCCTTGTCATACCCGTAAGCAGGATAATGAGATAATAATCCACTGAGAATATGTATACTGCAAGTATTTTTGAGATCATTCCCGAAAGCACTCCCACGAAGCCTGCCAATGTAATCAGGAAGGAAAGGGGCACAGCGGCAATATTTATTATAAGACTGATCACAGAAACATAATTGAAGTAATATGCCAATACAGGCACCAACCCAAGCCATACCGAAAGAGACAGGGCCGCAGAACCCCTTATTGCGGAAGGAACCCTGCGAAGAAGGCTGCTGCTGATGGGATAAAGAAATGCAATGGAATACATTGCTGCAAAGGATATCATGAAGCCGGGATCATGCACCGCCATGGGTTTAAAAGCCAGTATTGCAA
>JAEXXN010000106.1 GCA_023405875.1 Bacillota bacterium
CCTCAGAAGGGAATAAATCTGGACGAGTTGAACCTTGCATTAAAATATAACGAGTTTTTCAATGACTTCTATGAAAGGCTTGAGGGGGTCCAATGGCTTTATTATATAAGCGAAAATGACTTCATCAACCTTTACCCCTGGGTTCCCTCAGAGGTATTTGCCTATTATGAAGGTATAAAAAACAGAGATTTTTACAGCTATGTCAACCCCGACAGCAATCCGCAGCGTGATGCCCTATGGGTACCGGAATACCTGGATCACACAGGGAAGAGCATGGCTGTAATACTGTCAAGCCCTATATATAACAGAGGGATATTTATGGGAGTTATCTGCCTTAATATATCTACAGAAAAGCTCAGTGAAATTATAAGCACTGAATATGAAAGCTACCTGATCGATGCGAAAAATTCGATAATAGCCACAGGCTCCGGTATAGGACCGGATAATAGTCCGGGCAATTTCAGCGCAGTGTTCGGGGATGCTCCAATCAACGCCCAAGGGGCTATAAATATAGAAAAGAATGCAGTTCGTATGCTTGGGGATCATTATTTCTATTCTGTCGGTTTTGACAGGGTACCCTGGAACTTGTATTTCATGGTGCCGGTATCCTTGATTGTATACAAAGCGGCTGTTGCCACCCTGCCGATACTTATAACAGGCGTTCTGCTGATATTTCTGCTGTATGAGTATGAAAAGCAGAAGATTACCGAGCAATTGCTGCAAAATTCCCTTGAAGAGCTGAAGTCCTATCAAAAGCTGCTGGAGAATGCGGCAAAGCTTGATATGCTCACCAATACCTACAACAGAAGGGGTTTCAAGGAAAGCTTCAGAAAAAGGATTAAAGGGACCTCTGCAAGCAGAGCCCCGATTTCATTTATAATTGGGGATATCGACCATTTCAAGCAGTTTAACGATACCTTCGGACATGCTGCCGGTGACAAGGTCCTGGTTGACTTGACCAATACCATAAGAAAAGGTATAGGCAGTGAAGATATCATCTGCCGGTGGGGCGGAGAGGAATTTGTAATAGTGCTTTTCGGCAGGAATTACCGGGAGGCTATGGCTGTGGCAGAAAAAATAAGGCAGGCTGTCGAAGACCTGGCTATTCCATGGGAGAATGCAAAAGTGCTGAAGGCAACCATGACCTTCGGAGTAGCTGAATACAATTATTCCGACAGCATTGACCAGGTTGTTTCAAAAGCGGACAGCGCCCTATACATCGGGAAGGAAAACAAAAGGAACTAGGTAAACGGATACACAGACAGTGAAACCGGTTGAGGATGATTACTATGCATATATTGTAAATCATTTACTGATTATATATAATGATTAAAGTATCATAATATGGCAAAATTGATGTTTCAGGCAACCATATGGCAACAAGGGAACAAACCCGACATATTTTAGTTATGAGAGGATGAATTTTATGAAATATATTGAGCTGCAGGTTGTTACAACTACAGAGGCATCGGATGCGGTATCGGAGTTGCTGTATGCCGAGGGTGCTTCCGGAGTGCTCATACAAGACCCCAATGACTTCAAAATGCTGAACAGGGATGAAAAAAGCTGGGACTATATTGAAGAAGAGCTGATAAGGGATATAGGAGAGGATACCAAAGTAAAGGGGTATTTTATTGCAGAAGAATTCGGAGAGGACAAATTAAAAGCCATTGAGCTGCATGTTCTTAAGCTGGAAGAATTCGGACTTGACAAAGGGAAGGGTATTGTGAGCGTCCGGGAAGTAAATGATGAAGATTGGGCAACTGCATGGAAAAAGTACTATAAGCCTGTAAAGCTTGGTGAAAAGGTAGTGATAAAGCCTACCTGGGAGGCATACGAAGGCAAGCCGGGAGAGGTGATCGTGGAGCTTGACCCCGGGATGGCCTTTGGCACAGGGACCCATGAGACTACTATCATGTGCGTGAAGCTCCTGGAAAAGCATGTTGGCAAGGGATGCACAGTGTTTGACGTAGGCTGCGGGTCGGGTATACTTGGAATAACAGCGGCCAAGCTTGATGCAGCAAGAGTGGTATGCGTGGATATCGACGAGGTTTCCTGCAAGGTCAGCAGGGAAAATGCGGAAATGAATAATGTGGCAGACAAAATAGACATCAGATGCGGCAACCTTCTGGAGGTAGTTTCGGAAAAGGCTGATGTTATTGTTGCTAATATTATAGCAGATATAATTATTTCCTTCAGTGAGGATGCAATGAGCTTTATGAATGAGGGCGGCATCTTTATATCCTCGGGGATAATAAGGGACAGAAGGGATGACGTATTGATAAAGCTCAGGAAAGAGGGCTTCAAAGTGCTTGAGGTACTTGAAATGGGAGAATGGTGCGCCATAGCTGCGGAAGGGAAATAGAATGAACAGGTTTTTTGTAAAAAGGGAAGCTATAACGGATAAGCTGATAACGGTTACCGGAGAGGATGTCCAACATATTTCCAAGGTTCTCAGGCTTGAAAAGGGTGACAGCATAGTGCTCTGTGACGGGGAGGGCTATGATTACACCGCAAAAATCCTTGAAATGGATAAGCAATCGGTCAGGACAGCCATTATAGAGAAGGGACCTTCAAAGGGAGAGCCTGATATAGAGGTTGTGCTGTACCAGGGTATACCGAAGTCAACAAAGATGGACCTTATAATTCAGAAATGTACCGAAATGGGTGTTAATAGGATAATTCCGGTTTTTACCGTCAGAACCATAGTAAAGCTGGAGTCGGAAAAGGATGAGCGGAAAAAGGTTGAAAGATGGACAAAAATTGCTGAAGAAGCTGCAAAGCAAAGCGGCAGAGGCATTATTCCAACTATCGGTATGCCTGTGGGAATGAGTGAAGCTCTTATTGATGCAGCAAAGCTGGACAGGATAATTA
>JAEXXN010000108.1 GCA_023405875.1 Bacillota bacterium
ATATTTTGTTCAGTTGTTGCAGCACCTACTGCGGGAATTGGGCTGCTGAAGCGAAAAGCCCCCAGTACACTTAATCCGGCAACTGCCAGAATAACAAGCGCAGCAATAACCCCTTTAGGGGCAATGTTAATAGATTTTGACGGCTTTGAAGTATCAGGCATAATAACCTCCGGTAATTTTTATTTAAACTAAATTTCCAAGTAAAATACATTTGATAACACCAACAATTCTAAATTAAATAACCCCCCTCCAATGAAATTTTTGTTGCTCATTCTCCGGCTGTCTTTTAAGGTGAACCACATGGTTGTCCAACTATTCTCCGACACGCTCTATCATTATTTCTTTTTTTACTTCCAATTTTCCTGCTGGATCGACATGGTTTTTATTGGAAGCAATATATGGCATCAGCTGCAACCCGGGAAGGCTTTGAGTAAGGGCTTACCCGAAATCGGAAAAATCATTTTTGTGCTTAGGAATAAAGAAAGATAGGTAGCGTTAGTACCTATCCTCAAAACTTCCGATATCGGTTTTATTAAAGCTTTATACCTTGCTCATTCCTGATCCGGCTACTGCGGGTACTTGTTTTTATATCAGCTCACCTGATGACCTGAGTATCCGGTACTTATTTATCTATCAGAGGGACATAATTGCTTTATACTCTTCTAAGCTCCTGAGACGGCTAAAGCGTGAATCCTCCTTTATCATTTTTTTGTAGCCGGGATCCTGCTCTACGGCCTTTCTCAAGTCTGCCAAAGCATCCTTTGACTTATTCATGTTTATATATATTATTGCCCTGTTATAGTATGCAACTGTAAAATACTGATCCAGTTCTATTACCTTTGAAAAGGATTTTAGGGCTTCTTCATCTTCTCCTATGTAGAATTGTACTATCCCCTTGTTATTGTGAGCGTAGACATTATCAGGCTCAGCAGCAATTGCTTTTATGTAACAATCAATAGCTTCGCTGAACTTGTGCATATTCTCATATGCTTTACCCTTGCTGTTATATGCAGGAGAGTATTTGGGATCTATCTCTATCGCTTTGTCGTACATCTTAATTGCTTCTTTATACTTCCCGCTGCGGTCCAATATCTGACCTTTGTTGACATATGCAGCGATATACTCAGGATCTATTTTAATTGCATTATCATAACACTTTATTGCTTCTCCTATCTTGTTAAGATTATCATAGCATACTCCCTTCATGTTATGTGAAGGAGCATATTCCGGATTAAGCTCGATTGACTTGTCAAAACATAAAATCGCATCAGCATACCTTCCCATATAGAACATTGAGTATCCCTTGCTATAGTAAGCATCATGATATAATGGATCCAGGGCTAATGCCATATCATAGCATTTGATCGCTTCTTCATGCCTGTCCATAGATTCCAGAACTATACCCTTTGAATTATAAGCTGCTTTATTGGAAGGGTCCAATTTCAATGACGTATCATAGCAACTGACGGCTTCCTCGTACCTGCCCATTTCAGCCAATGCTTCAGCTTTGTAGTAATATAGCAAAGCCGCCTTGTCATCCAGCTTCAATGCCATATCCGTATAGCTAAGCACTTCTGCATATTTTGCCTCGTCAAGCATTTGCTCTATCAGGGTCAGGTATTCCGGGACTGTCTGCGGCGTACTTGCATTTACCGATACAGCAGAAAATATCAGACATATAACAACTATGGAAACCACCAATGACTTTTTCAAATCAACACCCGCTTTCATACATATAATATTAATTTTATCACATTTTGCCATATTGGTCATCACAAATAAAAGATGGAGCTGTCGCAGCAAGACAGCCCCTAATGATCTCCTGTGCGACATCCTCCGTATCGTCAGGATTCCAGAGCATGCGCAGGGATAAGTTATAGATACTGTCCTTGATACTATCTATAACTTTTTCCAACGCAAGCTTGTCCCCGTTTATCGCCTTATCTACCAGTTCATTCATGTTTTCCAACTTTGTAGCTCCCTTGTTAGTTTTGCGCATATAAATAATTTAGTATGCTGCCTATATAATTAGACTCAATAATCCTTCAAGTGTGACATATGCTTCTGAAATTTTTATATCTTCAGTATTTTGAGCCTAATTATATTCAAAACTAAAAGGAATCACACAGTCCAAAGTATTTTTCAGCAATGCTGCTATATCTGCTTAATAAATTATTAATCTCATTTATATCACAAAGATAGATTTCTCCTTTGCTCATCGTCTTGAATCTATCGATTGTATTTGGTTTAAATACATTTGTATAAAATATTCCGTATCCTTCTGCATGAAACTCCTCTAACAAAAATGGAATTTCACATATATCTCTCCTGTCAACCTGTTTTCTCATATGTTTACATTGAAAAATCCAGTGTCTGGACTTATGCTCTAAAAGAGTATCGTATTCTTCATCCGCTTCAATATCTATCCCACTGTCCGGAGCATTTGCTTTTCCCCTGCAAATTACATTTTTGAAGCCCTTTGCTATTAATAGTTCACAACAAAGTTTTTCAAAAGCTTGCTCATTCAGCTTGGAAAAATCATAATCCGCATTTTTATATTCACTCGGTATATACCTCAAAATATCTTTATAAAGCCCTTGCAGCATGTTTTTTTCTTCTATAATCCGATTGATGCTGCCATCAGTATATTCCTTAAGGCACAC
>JAEXXN010000112.1 GCA_023405875.1 Bacillota bacterium
CCGCATCCTACTGTCAAAAGATTATCTTTATCAAGCACGGTAAAATCAATGTGCAGAAACAAAGCCCGGGGGACAGAAAGGCAATCTTTGACAAGATACTGGAAACCCTGAGCATAGTGGGAGGGGATAAGGAATGACCTTCCGGCATATTGTGGGCAAAAACCTGAAATATAATTTGGGGCGTTTTCTTTCCTATCTTTTCGTGAACAGCTTTGTCGTTGCGGTTTTATTTTTGTACGGCAGCCTGCTGTTTAATGAAATTTTAGCCCGGAACAGCTCTTTCCGGGCGGCGTCAGCTTATATTCAAGCGGCGGCCTATGCCATACTTTTGTTTTCCATCGTTTTTGTAGCTTATACAGGTATCTATTTTGTGAAATCAAGAAGCCGCGAATTTGCGCTGTATCTTACTTTAGGCATGACGGACAGAGATTTGATCCGCATGATTCATATAGAGAGCCTTGCCATTGTCGCCGGGTCTATGGTTTTTGGTATGCTTTCCGGACTTCTGCTGTCAAACCTGTTTTATATGATACTCGGTAGAATATTAGGCTTCACTGGGTTTAGCTACAGCGAAATTTACTATATCGACTACAGGACCTTTTTGCTGAGCTTTGGTGTGTTTATCCTTGTTTTCCTTTTTAACATGCTTTTTACCAATATCTTTATCCGCAGGCTCTCTATCGTTCAGATGATGAAGTCCTCCAGCACCAAGGGCGTTTCCAAGTCGCGTCCGGCTTTTGGCGCAATTGCTACCATTGTATGCAGTTTTTCAACCTTCTTTCTGCATGAGTTTTTAGCCAGAAGCGAGTGGGCCAGAGATATTACAGGCAATTATCCCGTGCTGATTCCACTCTTAACATTCGCAGTTGTCATAGTATCGTTGTATTTTGCCATAGCCTTCGGAATTGATATTGTGCGAGCTTTTAGCAAGCGATTCCCTGGGTTTTACAACAGGTACATTTTGACTTTTGGAAGCCTCGGTCACCGGTTTTTTTCCTATAAGGTAACGCTGTATATCGTTTCGCTGTTAATTTTTGTCGCCATTTATTTTATGGGCATGGGCACGTCAATCTATACCTATAATGATAAAACCATCGAGGAATTTGTTCCTTACGACTTCATGATTGAAACAAGCGGCGATATAAACAATATCAGCGAAGAGGAAATAAAGGCGGTTGTGGAGCGTTCGGGGGGCGTTTTGGATGCCTTTTCCGCCTTGAAATTTGCAAGTGGTCAGAACTACAGGAATACCAGGGAAGGGTTTTCAAATTATTATTTGGAAACCTACAGGGACAGTATCGTCATCAGTGAAAGCGAGTTTAACAGGCATATGGGGCTGCAGCTTGATGTTAAAGCGGACGAATTATTGCTTGTTTATAATTCGAGTGCAAGAGCAATAGAACCCATTGATTTTGATACGGTTATCACAATTGAGCCCTGGAGGGAAGGTGTAAACCGCGCCGAAAGCTTTGGGGCAAACCCCACAGCTATGGACTCTTTTGTCGGTACATTGGGGAATACAAAACATCTGGCATATGACAGGGATAAAACAAGTAAGATGTACGCGCCATTCATTGATTCTTACGGAAATGCCGAATACGCGGCTGTTTTGGCAAATGTAATTGACGACAAGGTGTATGCGGAGCTGAGAGCCCAGACAGAAACTGCCTATTTATTTAATTTGAAATCAGGCGATGGCCAAAAGGTTTTTAATGCCATACTGGACGGTCTGCGCGAGATAAACGGCGCCGATGAAAGCTTATGGGAAAGCTCCAGCTTGGTATTCGGCGTAAAAGACGACATAACCAATTTGCGCCCCATCTACAAGCAGGAACGCTTTGACATGGCGTTTGGTATCGGGGGATTTACGTTCTTTGCATTTTGCTTCATAGGATTTTTATTCTTACTGTCATCAGGTATAGTCTTGTATTACAAAATCGTCACTGATATTGACGAGGAAAAAGAGCAGATCGGGATGCTGAAAAGAATTGGGTTAAACAACAAAGAATGCAGAAGCTACCTGACCACGCATTTGGCAATCCTTTTCTTTACCCCTCTTGTCATAGGCATTGTTTTGGGAACGGTATACATGCATGCAGAGCTTGAGTTCAGTCCTTATGTAGGCTATATGATGGGCTTCATATGGATAATAATAGGGGTGGTTGCGGCTTTGGATGTACTCCTTTACATGGCCCTTAGAAAAAGATTTTTTAGAGGTGTTGAAGTTTGATAAAGATTTTATTGCGCTGGCCAAGGGGTGTATGAGAGCTCTCAAATCTTTGTATATATTGACAGCAACCAAAATCTATGATATATTCATAACGGTGTTTCAAAACACCGTTATGAATATTAGAGGTGAAATGGACCTATGGCCAAACAAATTGAAGGCGTCTATGAAAAGGTGCTTGAATATGCAAAGCAGGAATTTCTTGAAAAGGGCTATAAAGACGCCTCGTTACGTACCATTGCGCAAAATGCAGGCACAAGCACCGGCTCGATATATACGCGGTTCAAGGATAAGGACGGCCTGTTCGAGGCGTTGGTTTTGCCGGCTGTCAAGGGTCTGAAGGAATGGTTTCATTCTGAGCAGGAGATATTTCATAATTCTTCGGCCGATCAGAAAACGGAGGATGCGTTTAAGTATTCCGACGATAAGTACAAAATTTTTGTCGATTACATCTACGAGCATTTTGATGAGTTTAAGCTGCTGATCAACTGTGCGGGCGGAACGGTGTTTGCGGATTTTGTTCATGACATTGTAGAGATCGATGTTGACTACACGCTGAAATATATTGAAGCCACCGGCAATGATGCCCTGACCTCGGGCAGAGCCACCCCGGAATTCCTGCATATCCTTTCCAGCGCATTTTATTCCGGCATCTTTGAGGTTGTAACACACGGTATGGAAAAGGAGGCGGCGTACAGCCACGTAGCCCGCCTCAGGCGTTTTTTTCAGGGGGGATGGGCAACTATTCTTAACCCCTGAAGGCAATAGTTTTATTTTATGAGATCACTTGCGGGTCTCATAAAAATTACACAAGGAGTTAGAACTATCTAACTTAAAACTGGAGGAGGAGCTTATATGGAAAGCATGCAAACGCAAAGTCCATTTTCGCGTTTGATGGATTTTGCAAAACCCCACAAGGGAAAATATGCCGCGTCGGTATTTTTCGCGGTGATCGGTGTAGCATCGGGCATGGTGCCCTATTTTGCGGTAGCAACGATGCTCATACGTCTGATCGACGGAGGACGGGAGTTAAGCTTTTATTTGACATGGTGCGGAATTGCCGCCGCCGGATTTGTATTGAAGGCCATATGCATGAATATCTCCACTACCTTTTCTCACAAAGCCACCTTTTCGGTAATTTCCGAGGTGCGGTTCCGTTTGACCTCCAAGCTGACGAGGGTACCGATGGGTTATTTGCTGGAGAACCCCTCAGGCCAGCTCAAGGCTACCATCGTGGAACGGGTGGACAGCATCGAAACGCCGCTGGCCCATGTGCTGCCGGAGATGACCTCTAATCTGCTGGTGCCCCTTGGTATCATCATCTATCTGTTTACCCTGGACTGGCGCATGGCACTGGTATCGCTGATCACCCTTCCCATCGGCCTTATTGCCTATATGGGCATGATGAAGGATTATGCTGTCAAATATGCCGCCGTGACCAACGCCGGCAAGCACATGAGCGCAACAACGGTGGAATACATAGGAGGTATAGAGGTCATCAAGGCCTTTAACCAGTCGGCAGCTTCTTACGCGAAGTTTACCGATGCCGTGAAGAAAAACACGCAGCTCGTCATGGATTGGATGCGCGCCACACAAGGGTATTCCGCCGTTGCTCAAAGCGTCTGGCCCGCTGTGCTCGTAGGCGTGTTGCCCGTAGGCTGTATTTTTTATTTGAACGGTACATTGGATGCGCCGGATTTTATCACCATCACGATTTTATCCCTCGGTATTATCGGCCCCATCATCGCCGCCATGTTCTTCACCGACGATATAGCAAAGATCGGCACCATTGTCGGCGACATCGGGACCATCCTTGACATGCCCGATCTGGAAAGGCCCGGGAGCAAAAGAAAACTGAACGGTTCGGATATTGTACTGAAAAACGTAACCTTCGCCTACAAGGACGAGCAGGTGCTCAAGGGCGTGAGCCTGAAAATTGAGGGAGGCAGCGTTACCGCCCTGGTCGGGCCCTCCGGTTCCGGCAAATCCACCATCGCCAAGCTGATCGCTTCCCTTTGGGACGTGGACGGCGGCAGCATCACACTGGGCGGCACGGATATCCGGGATATCCCTATGGAGCAGCTCATGGACAACCTTGCCTATGTGTCACAGGACAATTACCTGTTTAACGAAACGGTGCGGGATAACATCAGAATGGGCAGACCCTCGGCCTCCGACGCCGAGGTGGAAGCTGCGGCCAAGGCCTCAGGCTGCCACGAGTTCATCATGAAGCTGGAGCGCGGCTACGACACTATTGCCGGCGGTGCAGGAGGACATCTCTCAGGGGGAGAACGGCAGCGTATCGCCATCGCAAGGGCGATGCTGAAGGATGCGCCCATCGTCATTCTGGATGAAGCGACTTCCTACACTGATCCGGAGAATGAGGCCGTCATCCAGGAGGCTGTCGCAAGGCTGGTGGAGGGAAAGACGCTGATCGTCATCGCACATCGGCTCTCCACTGTTACCGATTCCGACAAAATTGTCGTGGTGAATCAGGGGCTCATCGAAGCCGAAGGCCGGCACCAGGAGCTGCTTGACGGCTGCGGGCTGTATCGCGGCATGTGGAAGGCACATATGGATGCGAAGGACGCAGCATAAGGAGGAGATAGAATGTTTAGCATATTCAAAAAGTTTTTTGCCTTTGCCGGCGATCAGAAGGGGAAATGGCAGAAGGGGATATTTTTTGCCGTTCTGCATTCCATATGCGAGGCTTTTCAACTGCTGGCCATCGCCGTTGTCCTCAGAGCCATGGTCGAAGGGAATATGACCGCCGGAACTGCATGGACAGCCCTGGGTATCCTGCTGTTCAGCCTGCTGGGTACTATCATCACGCGGCACATTTCCCATCAAAGCGAGATTACCGGCAGCTATCGCATGTGCGAAGAAAAGCGCATCGGTATCGGCGACCGCATGAAATATATGCCTATGGGCTATTTTAACAGCCATAGCCTTGGCAATATCACCGCAGCCGTCACCACTACCATGGAGGAAATCGAAAAACTGGGGCCGCCCACAATGGTACGGACTATCCACGGATTGATCCGAACGGCAATCATGGCTGTCTTCCTATTGTCCTTCAACTGGCGTATCGGTATGATCGCCGTTGCCGGAACACTACTGTTCCTCGGGGTCAATTCCCTGCTGCACCGCAAATCCCGCGTTCTCTCACCAAAGCGTCAGGAGGCGCAGGCAGGATTGGTGGAAGCGGTGCTGGAGTATATACAGGGTATGAGCGTGGTCAAGGCATTCCATTTGGATAAAGCGGCGAATAAAACCATCGACAAAACCATCGCCGAGGTAGAGAAATACAATTACAAAATGGAGATCAGCTTTATCCCCTACATTGCCCTCCAGCAGATCATACTGCGGCTTACCAGCGTTGCCATCGTTGTTGCCTCCATCCTGTTTTATCTGAACGGCACAATGGAGTTGTTTTTATGCTTGCTGATGATCGTGTGCGGATTTTTCATCTTTACAGAGCTGGAAGCTGCCGGCTTGATGTCCTCCTTCCTCCGCCTGGTGGATGTTTCCATCGACCGGGTAGAGGATATCCACCAAACGCCTGTTATGGACATCGATGGGCATGAGCAGCAGCCTGAAAGCGTAGACATCGCCTTTGACAACGTCAGCTTTTCCTACGGGGACCGCAAGATCATCGATCAAGTCAGCTTTACTATCCCCCAGGGCACGACAACGGCTATCGTGGGGCCGTCAGGGGGCGGCAAGACGACTCTTTGTAATCTCATAGCGCGGTTCTGGGATGTGGACGAGGGCGTTATCACGCTGGGCGGCAGAGATGTACGGGAATACAAGCTGGACAGCCTGCTGGCAAACATCAGTATGGTTTTCCAGAATGTTTATCTGTTCAACGACACCATCGCCAACAACATCAAATTCGGCAAACCGGAGGCCACGATGGAGGAAGTCGTTGAGGCGGCAAAAAAAGCCTGCTGCCATGAGTTTATCCGGGCGTTCCCCCATGGCTATGATACCGTAATCGGCGAGAGCGGAGCCACCATATCGGGGGGTGAAAAGCAGCGCATCTCCATCGCCCGTGCACTGCTCAAGGATGCGCCCATCGTCATTCTGGATGAGGCCACTGCCAATGTCGATCCGGAAAACGAGAATAAGCTTCGGGAGGCCGTTGATGCATTGACCCGCAACAAAACAATAATTATGATAGCCCACCGGTTGAAGACGGTCAGGAGAGCCGACCAGATCCTTGTGCTCGATGCCGGCAGGATTGTGCAGCGTGGAACCCATGATGAGCTGATCCGGCAGCAGGGACTATATTCCGATTTTATCGGCGTGCGCAAAAGGGCGATCGGCTGGAAGCTTCAGGGGGCAATGGAAAAATGACGGAAATGCGCCAGATAAGGAATCAAATTTATAAAAAACTGATCGGACTCGTCGTGGTTCTTCTGGGAGTGACCGCAATGTCGTTTCTGTTTGTAAACCTTTCGCCTGTTGACCCCGCTGAGGCGCTGGCACAGCGTATGTTCACCCGGCCGACACAGGAGCAGGTTACGGAAATCAGAAGCAATCTGGGGCTGGATAAGCCTTTGGGGCTTCAATACATCAATTGGGTAGGCAATGCCTTGAGAGGAGATTTCGGGACATCCCTTATTTCGAGAAAGCCGGTCAGGGAATCCATAGGTGGCGCCCTTTCGGCTACCATGGGGATCGTGCTGCTCGCTATGCTGTTTTCGGTATTGTTTACCGTCCCGGCAAGCATTTTATCGGCTTTAAGGAAAAACGGGGCCTTTGACAAATCGGTTCACTTTTTAAGCATTATCGGCATATCCCTTCCAAATTACTGGCTGGGGTTCATGCTTCTTATCGTATTTGCAGTGGCTATCCCCCTATTTAAGGTATCTGATTTCGGCAGCATTAAGGGCCATATACTGCCCGCCCTGGCGCTTTCCATACCCGTCACCGCTTCGGGGATACGGGTATTCCGCTCCTCGCTCCTGAGCGGATATCACTGCGATTTTGTTACTTATGCAAGAGCAAGAGGGCTGCCGGAGGGAAAAATAGCCGCAATGGTTGTGAAATATTCTCTGCCGCCCATGGTTACCCTATTTGCTCAAAATTTCGGATTTTTACTGGGCGGCAGCGCCACGGTGGAGGCGGTGTTTTCCTGGCCGGGTATCGGGTCGCTTTTGATTGAGGCGATTATGGGACGCGACCTACCCGTCATCAATGGCTGTGTCCTGATCATTGCTGTGATTTTTGTGCTTGTGAACTTTGCGGCAGATATAATAAACCTGTCGATCAATCCTTTGATCGGCACGGCAATGGAGTCCAAATATGTTTAAAAAGACCTTGAAGAACAAACAGGCTGTTATAGGCCTTATTATGATTACCGCAGTTATGTCCGTCGCTTTTCTTGCCCCCCTTGTTGCCCCAAATGATCCGGTGCGGGTGGATATCATGAATACCTTTGCAAAAGCAAGCAGAGAGTTTCCCTTCGGCACGGATGAGCTGGGCCGCTGCGTCCTTTCAAGGCTGGTATACGGTGCAAGAAATTCGATTTTTGTAGCGATTCCAACGCTGCTTCTGCTTGCGGTCATCAGCACGGTCTTTTCCGTGGCCTGCGCTTATGCAGGCGGCTTGGCCGACCGCATATTTTCGATTGTCATTGATATTTTAATGGCTTTTCCCCCGATGCTCATCGCCATTACGCTTGTGGGTTCTTTCGGGCACAGCCATTTGAGCATTGTGCTGTCCGTCATTATTTCCATGTGGGTATGGTTTGCAAGGATCATCCGCTCCTTTGTGCTGGCAGAGAAAAGCAAGCCTTATATCACCGCCTGCAAAATTTCGGGCTGCACAGAGCCTCATATCGTGTTTTTTCATATTTTACCCAATATCCTGCCCCAGCTTATCGTGTATTTCAGCACCGGGGTTGCTTCAATCATCATAACGATTTCAAGCTATGCATTCCTGGGCTTCGGCTTTGAGACGGGAACCGCAGAATGGGGTTCGATGTTCAACAGCGCGTCCGTCTACCTGTTCAGCCATCCTGCCCTTGTTATCTATCCGGGGCTTTGCATCCTCTTTACGGCGGCGGGGTTTAATCTGTTTGGAGAGGCGCTGAGGGATATTGTGTCGCCGGAGGAGGAATGAGCAATGCTGCTTGAAGTGAGAAACCTGATGATACAAACAAAAAGCACAAAACAGACGCTGGTAAAGGAAAGCAGCTTCTCCCTTGCCGGGAGCGGCGCCCTCGGAATCATAGGCGAGAGCGGGAGCGGTAAAACCATGACCAGCAAGGCGCTTATGGGCTTACTGAACCCCCGGGTATTCAGTTTGACGGGAAGTGTAAAATTCAGCGGGCAGGAGCTTATCGGCTTGAAAGAACAGGAGAGGCGCAAGCTTCGCGGCTCCCAAATGGCCATGATAATGCAAAATCCCATGACGGCCTTTGCGCCCATGATAAAAATAGGAAAGCAAGTCACGGATACGCTTCTCGTACACGGCGCCACGTCAAGAGAAGCCTGTTACAAAAAAGCGGTGCAAGCATTGCAGGCCATTAACCTGCCCGAGGCACAAAGGCTTATGGATAGCTGGCCCCATGAGCTTTCAGGGGGAATGCTCCAACGGATCATGATTGCCCTCACCATGCTGCTGGAACCCAAAATCATTATTGCCGATGAGGCCACCACCGCCGTGGACGCAGCATCGGAGAAGCTGATCCTCGAGGAATTTAAAAGAATACGGCGGGCAGGCACGGCTATGATTGTAGTCACTCATGATTTCGGTGTGGCGGCCGCGCTCTGTGACGACGTACTCGTGATGAAGGACGGAGAGATCGTGGAAAGAGGAAAGGTACAAAGGGTTTTTCAGTCGCCGGGGCATCCTTATACCAGGGAGCTTGTTGCTGCCAGCATATTATGGGAGGGTACGCATGCTGAAGGTTGAAAATATCATCAAAAAATATCCCTATAAGGAGGCGAAAGGCAAAAAAGGCTGTAACAATGCTCTGATAAACGTCTCCATGGAATTTGAACAAAACAGGATTTATGCGCTTGTGGGAGAAAGCGGGAGCGGTAAAAGCACGCTGGCAAGGATATTGTCCTATATCGAAAAGCCGACAAGCGGGGCCGTTATACTGGAGGGGAAATCTATCAGCGAATACAGTCGAGGGGAGCTCCGGCAGAAACGAACGGTCATTCAGCTTGTCATGCAGGACGCGGAGAGCTCACTGGACCCGAGGCTGACCGTTTCACAGATTCTGAGCGAACCCTTGAAGCACCTGCTTGGTTTGCCTAAGGAGGAACGGCACAAACGAATAGATAAGCTTCTGCAAATGGTCGGACTTCCTTGCGAGGTACTTGGGCGGCTGCCGAGAGAGCTTTCGGGCGGACAGCAAAAAAGGATCTGCATTGCCCGGGCCCTGAGCGTTGAGCCCAAGCTCATCATTTTTGATGAATCCTTCAGCGGGCTGGACGTCACGCTGAGAAAGCGGACCCTTGATCTGCTGAAGGAATTAAAAAAGCAGGTGTCCTGCAGCTACCTTATTATTACCCATGACCTTGATATCGCAATGTATATGGCGGACCATGTTTTTGTCATGAAAAGCGGAGAGCTTGTGGAAAGCATAGCGAAGCCAGGCAGCTATGGCGATTTCAAATCGCCCTATGCCAATGAGCTGGTAAGCGCATTGCTGTTAAAACAGCGTGCGTTACAATAAAAATATTCAGGAGGAACTTGGAATGAGCAAAAAACTAATAGCATTGATACTCGCTTTGTCAGTGTGCTTTGCGGCGCTGACAGGCTGCCAGGGCAATATTCCGGCGCAGGGGCCGGAAACAGCTCAGCCGGAGGAAAAGACCGTCATCCTTGGCGAAAGCTTTAACTTTGAAGGGGGCTTCGGTTCGTTTTTTGATCCCTCTGTCAACGCCCGCTCTTATAGCTACACATATTATGTCAACAATTTTTACGAAACCCTGGTGGAATACAGAGACGGTGAGATTTCACCCTGCCTCGCAACCGAATGGGAGATTTCACCCGATGGCCTGGTCTATGCCTTTAAGCTGAGGGAGGATGTAAAATTCTCCGACGGCAGTAAATTCAACGCCGAAAGCGTCAAAATATACTTTGACAACATGAGAGCCTTGCTTGCCGGAAGCAATGACAGCGGGCTGTTTGATTCCATGGTGAAAGAGGTCAAGGTAAAAAGCAATTATGAAGTTGAATTCCACATGACGGCGCCCTACTATGCAGCCCTCAATGACCTGGCTATGGCAATGCCCCGGGGCATTATGGCCCCATCCGCCTTCAATGGGGACGGAACGGTGAACTTTGACCTTCTGGCAGCGCAGACCCTTGGAACGGGACCCTACATGTATACGGGACAAAATAACAACCACACGGAATACACCTTTGTGCGCAATCCCCATTACTACGGAGAGAAGCCCGATGCCGACAAGGTCATCGTCAAAGTCATCCCCGAAGCGAATAATCTCGCGCTCAGAAACGGTGAAATCCATATGATAATAGGAAGCGATAAAATGTCCTATGATTCCTTCATAGAAATGAAAGAGTGGGAGGGTTATACAGGCAAGGTATCCGATATTGATTTTGTTACCGAATACCTGTCGATGAATTCCGGCCTTGCACCCTTTGACGAGCTGAAGGTGCGCCTTGCGGTACACCACGCTATTGATAAGGACGCTATCGTGAACAAGCTTTATTACGGCCTGAAAACAAAGGCGGATACCATCATGTCCACCGATCTGCCTTACTGCGACATTACTGTCACTCCATACCAATATGACCCTGAAAAATCCAAAGCCCTTTTGAGCGAAGCCGGGTGGGCGGATACCGACGGCGACGGCATCCGTGAAAAGGCTGGACAGAAGCTTTCCTCCGAGCTGAAATATCCCACCACGGGAACCTATGACAAGCTTGTGCTGGCGCTTCAGTCGGCTCTCAAAGAGATCGGCATGGAGCTGAAGCTTACCCCGATGGATCTAACTTCATTTTTCAATGATGTTTACGGCGGCAGCAATTACCGGATGACAACCTATATCAGCTATTGGATTCCCTACGATCCATACATCTTCGTGGCAAACATGAATCCTTCCACCGACTATTCCGCGGGAGCCGGAAGGTTTTCCACCGACCCGCAGGTATCCCGAAGCCTGGCCAATATGCCCTATGAGGAAGCCCATGAGCTGATCAACAGCCTTCTGACCATTACCGGAGATGATAAAATACGGGAGGTGTATCACAAAGCGCTGACAAGCGCCCATGAAAGCAGTGTATTGATACCTATCGACTATCTGAACGAGCTGGTGGTATATAACAGCTCGGTGGTTGAAGACTATGCGTTTAACAGCATCCCGAACCTTGTGGATATCTCTTTGATAAAACTGAAATAACGCTTAAATGCAACAGGGAAGCACCGGCGTGGTTTACGCCCTTTATCTCCACAATATGCCAATAGTTCGGCTTTACAAATAAGAACTTTTGATAAGCAACGGTTGAACTTAGAGACAAAAAAATGTATAATTAAAATGAGAAAATATATTTTTTATAAAAATAATAGTTATTTCTTGTATAAGCTCATTAATATGGTTTGAGCGTTTCGACCAGGCGACCATAAATTGCCCCAGGCTACATGAATAACTTATCAGATTACCGTTTATTAAAGCTAAACGGGTATTTCTGATTTGTTATTCGATGCCTGGGGTTTTTGGTTTCTCAGCACGAGGATAAACACATTCAGCTAAACGGCCTTGACATTCTATGAAAAAACAATGAGCTTCTTTTTAAACGGAGCGTAAAGAGAAGCCCGGGGATGTGCAGCTATTTAATTTCAGCGCTCTTTACAATAGAACAATGTTAAGCTTTGATTTTTTCCGCTTATGCGGAATTAGGAGGTAGATGTAATGAATGTTGGTAAAAATATTCCTCGTATAGATGCTTTCGATAAGGCAACAGGAAGAACCAGGTATACTGACGACCTGTGCGACAGTCATGCACTTGTAGTTAAGCTTGTCCATTCGACCATCGCCAATGGTCTTGTTAAATCAATTGATATTTCTGAAGCAGAAAAAGTCGAGGGTGTCGTTAAAATCGTTACCTGCTTTGATGTACCTAAATATTATTTTCCTACTGCAGGACACCCGTGGTCAACCGACCCTCATCATCAGGACGTAGCAGACCGCCTTCTACTGACAGACAGAGTCAGATTCTATGGCGACGATGTTGCGGCAGTAATAGCTAAAGATGATATTGCCGCTTCGCAGGCAGTCAGAAAGATTAAGGTCGAATATGAGGAATACCCTTTTGTGCTTGATGTTCATGAGGCAATGAAGGAGGGTGCTCCACAGCTTCACGAAAGCTTCCCCAACAACATTCTTGCTCACACCAATATACGGATCGGCAACTACCAGGAGGCAATCAAAGAACCCGGACTTATAAGGTTCGACGACTGGTATGAGACTCCTACCGTTCAGCACTGCCATATCGAGAATCATATCTGCTATGCTTATGAAGAAAACGGCAGGATCAATGTAGTTTCCTCAACGCAGATCCCCCATATCATACGCCGTGTCGTCGGGCAGGCTCTTGGCATTCCCTGGGGAAGGGTCAGAGTAGTCAAGCCGTATATCGGCGGCGGCTTCGGCAACAAGCAGGATGCTTTATATGAACCTTTGTGCGCATACCTTTCAACCCAGGTGGGAGGAAGACTTGTAAAAATCGATGTCGCAAGAGAAGAGACCTTTACCAACAACCGTGTCCGTCATGCAATAAGAAGCCATATAGTTACCTGGATACGTCCTGACGGAACACTTGTTGCAAGAAAGCTGGAGGCATTCTCGGACCAGGGTGCCTATGCTTCTCACGGGCATGGAGTTGTAGCTAAAGGAATGGGGGCATTCCCGCAGTTATACCCCTGTCCCAATGTTGAAGCTGATGCTTATACAGTATTCACAAACCGTTCTGTTGCAGGCGCCATGAGAGGATATGGCATCCCTCAGGCAATGTTCCCTGTTGAGAGCCAGATTGACGACATAGCATGTAAAATCGGTGAAAATCCTATTGAATACAGACTGAAGCATCTTATGCCTGTGGGATATGTTGACGGATTCTCCAAAAACGAGAACTACTTTGACAGTTTCAGGCAATGTATAGAAAAAGGAAAGTCATACATTGATTATGATAGAAAATACGAGGAATACAGGCGCCAGACAGGAGATATCCGACGTGGCATAGGCTGTGCTGTTTTTTGGTATAATACGGCGGTATGGCCCATCAGTCTTGAATCCTCCTCCTGCCGTATGGTTCTCAATCAGGATGGTTCAGTGCAGGTACAGTTGGGCGAAACTGAAATAGGCCAGGGTGCCGATACTGTTTTCGCACAGATGGCGGCAGACATTTTAGGCCTCTCAATGGATAAAATCAATGTTGTATCCTGCCAGGACACTGATGTCACACCCTTCGGGACAGGTGCATATGCCTCAAGGCAAACCTACGTTGGAGGTTTTGCAGTCAGACAGACTGCCGATATGCTAAAGGACAAGATACTCAAGTATGCTTACGAATTGACAAGAATGCCGGCATTCAGCCTTGAAATAGCAGACAACAATATTGTCCGCACCACTGACGGCAGAATTCTGATGTCGGTCGGAGACCTTGCGTGTGAAGCCCTTTACAGTCTGACACATTCACAGCATATTACAGCGGAGAGCACTTACCAGACTAAGACCAATGCATACTCCTTCGGCTGCTGCTTTGCAGATATCGAGGTGGATATAAGATTATGCAAAGTAAAGGTGCTTGATATTATAAATGTTCATGACTGCGGCCAGCTTATCAATCCCGACCTTGCTGAAGCACAAGTTCACGGCGGTATGAGCATGGGCATCGGCTATGCTTTGTCGGAACAGCTTCTTTACGATCCGAAGTCAGGCCGTACACTTAACGGCAATCTTCTCGACTATAAGCTTCCCACAGCCATGGATCATCCCGATATTGAAGCGCAGTTCGTTGAGAACTATGAACCTACCAGCGCATTTGGAACAAAGGCTCTTGGGGAGCCTCCGGTATGTCCTGTTGCACCGGCCATTAGAAACGCTATCCTTAATGCAACAGGCGTCGGCATGTTCAAAGCACCTATGACACCTCATGTGCTCTTTGAACGCTTTACCGAAGAAGGACTGATTTAACAGCAGTTTGCAGCTATTTACCGGAGTTCGTTTTGTCCCTCCGACAAGCGGATTTACTATATATGATGCGCAAAGCCTGCGCAGGAAAGGAGTTATTATGTACGATATCAAAGCTTTATACGAAGCCGATAGTGTACAAACGGCTGTTGAGTTAAGGCTGTCGCACCCCGAAGCGGATATTATTGCAGGGGGCAGTGACGTTTTGGTTCAGATGCGTGAAGGGAAACTTGCCGGAAAAGAATTGATCAGTATTTATATGATCAACGAAATGAGAGGGATAAGCATTGATGCGGCTGAAGCCATCAGGATCGGCTCCTTGACAAGCTTTTCCCACATCACCAAAAATGAAATAATTCAAAAATACATCAATGTTCTTGGTGAAGCTGTCGATATGGTAGGAGGTCCTCAGGTGCGAAATATCGGTACCATAGGTGGCAATACCTGTAATGGCGTTACCTCGGCAGACTCTGCTTCCACCCTTCATGCATGGGACGCAATTGTCGAGCTCACAGGCCCTGAAGGAGTCAGAAGGCTTCCGATCAAGGAATTCTACCTTAAAGCAGGTGTTGTAGATATAAGAGCGGGAGAAATCCAGACTGCCATTATTATCCCGAAGGAAAGCTACCAGGGCTATAAAGGGCACTATATCAAGTATTCAATGAGAAATGCGATGGATATTGCTACTACAGGCTGTTCAGTAAACGTTAAGCTTTCGGAGGACAAAAAAACCATCATCAGCGCACGTATAGCTTATGGAGTTGCCGGCCCTGTTCCGATGCGCTGTCCTTCGGCAGAGGTCAAAGCGAATGGTCAGCCTGTATGTATTGAGACAGTGAAGGCTTTTGCTGCTGCCGTCCTTGAGGATATCAATCCCCGTGACAGCTGGCGTGCTTCAAAAGCATTCCGTCAGCACATTGCGGTGGAGCTGGCGGAGCGCTGCCTGATCGAATCCATCAGATTGTCCGGAGGTGAGCTTTAATGTCGGTACAATATAAACTGGTAAAATGCAACATCAACGGAAAGGCTGTTGAAGCAATGATAGATGTCCGGGCTTCACTTACCGATATGCTGAGAAACGATTACCGCCTCACCTCAGTAAAAAAAGGCTGTGAAGTCGGAGAGTGCGGAGCATGTAACGTGCTTATCGACGGAGAATGCTTTAATTCCTGTATTTACCTTGCTGTATGGGCGGAAGGCAAGAAGATCCGTACTCTTGAAGGTCTTCTCGGCCCCCATGGGGAGCTTTCAGACATTCAGCAGGCCTTTATAGATGAAACAGCCATCCAGTGCGGGTTCTGCAGTCCGGGATTTATTATGACTGCCGTTGAAATACTTGAAACCGGTAAAGAATATACCAGGGATCAGTTGAGAAAGCTTCTTTCGGGTCATCTTTGCAGATGCACCGGATATGAAAATATTATCAATGCTGTAGAAAAAACCATGCTGAGACGTCTCGGCAAATTGGATTGATATACAGGCAGCACCCCAAGCAATTGTTGATGCTATACCGGCTGAACGGAATCCAGCTACGCATATAAAAAAGACACCAATTTGATATTTAGAAAGAGAGTGTTAAATGTTTATAGTAAATGTAAATGGAAAACATTATCAATCTGCTACAGACATGATATTGATGGATTTTTTACGTGAAGAACTCAAAATAACATCAGTAAAGAATGGGTGCAAAGAAGGCGCTTGCGGAACTTGTACTGTTATTATTGATGGAAAGACGGCCCGTGCTTGTATTCAAAAGCTTTCTAAATTAGATGGAAAAAAGGTCCAAACGATAGAGGGATTTACAGAGAGAGAAAGACAAGTATTTGCATATGCTTTCGCGGTCAGCGGAGCTGTACAATGCGGCTTTTGCATTCCTGGAATGGTTATCAGCGGGAAATGCCTGATAGACCAAAATCCTGACCCCGCAAGAGAAGATGTGAAACAATCGATCCGCACCAATATTTGCAGGTGTACAGGATATGCCAAAATTGAAGACGGGATTCTCTTAGCTGCAAAAATACTGAGGGAGAATTCAGAGATACCTGAAATAACACAAACCGGAAGGATTGGAGAGAAAACCTGCCGTGTTGATGCTGTTCCAAAAACCTTGGGGACGGCAATGTATGCGGATGATTTTAATTTTGAGGGAATGCTTTATGGAAAGAATGTATTCAGTAAATTTGCCCGGGCAAAAATACTGGACATTGATGTGAGTAAAGCCCTCGCAATGCCGGGTGTCGTCGCCATATATACGGCAAAGGATATTCCGGGAAAGAGATATATCGGCCACCTGGCACAGGACTGGCCGGGTATGATCGATGTCGGAGAACAAACAAAGTGCTGCGGAGATACACTGGCAATGGTTGTCGCCGAAACGAGAGAGCAGGCTATTGCGGCTGTAAAAGCAGTAGAAGTTCAATACCAACCCCTAGACCCGATTTGTACGCCTCAGGAAGCTGCAATTCCGGGTGCGCATCAAATCCATGCTGAAGGCTTTATGCAATTTGGGAAGTTTTGCATTCCTGAAAATAATGTTTTTGACCATGAAGAAGTAAAACGGGGTGATGCGGAGACTGCACTTCAAAATGCTGAATTTGTAGTGGAAGGTACTTTTCATATGCCGCCCACAGAGCATGCCTTTATGGAACCGGAAACTGCCGTCGCTCTTCCTGATGGAGACGGCGTCAAGGTGATAACAGGGGGGCAGGGGATCTATGATGAATACCATGAAATCAGCGCTTATCTGGGACTACCCTTTGAAAAGGTCAGAATTCAAAGTGCCGTTGTCGGAGGAGGCTTTGGCGGCAAGGAAGATATGAGCGTCCAGCATCAGGCTGCGCTTTGTGCATATCTGACAAAACGACCGGTAAAAGTTTCTTTCAGCCGTCAGGAAAGCATCAACTATCATCCCAAGCGCCATGCCATGGAGATCTATTGTAAAATAGGCTGTGATAAAAATGGTATATTGCAGGGGATGAAAGCAAGGATTACTTCCGATACGGGTGCTTATGCTTCTCTGGGCGGCCCGGTACTGCAAAGGGCTTGTACCCATGCCGGCGGCCCTTATAATTATCAGAATGTAGATATTGAAGGAAATGCCTATTATACAAATAACCCTCCCGCCGGTGCCTTTCGTGGCTTTGGCGTAACACAATCCTGTGCGGTTGTAGAATGCCTCATCAACCAGCTTGCGGAAAAGGCCGGTATTTCCGGCTGGGAGATCCGCTACCGCAATGCAATCAGGCCCGGTCAGTCACTGCCCAATGGACAGCTTGCGGATGAAGGGACTGCAATGGTAGAAACGTTGGAAGCGGTAAAAGAAGCTTTTGAAAAATATGAAGCCGATCCTGATTACTGCGTAGGCATCGCCTCTGCCATGAAAAATGCAGGTGTTGGAGTAGGTGTCCGTGATATTGGACGCTGTAATTTAAAAATAATCGGCGGCAAAGTACATTTCAGATCCTCAGCAGGTGCAATCGGACAGGGAATACAGACCGTTCTGACTCAAGTGATTTGTGAGACGACAGGCTTATTGCCGGGTCAGATCGTTGTAGAACATCCGGACACCCAATATACCCCCGACTCGGGGACAACAACGGCATCCCGCCAGACTGTATTTGCGGGAGAAGCGGCACGTCAATCGTCATTGAAATTAAAAGCTGAGCTGGATAAAGGAAATTCGCTGGAGGATTTGGAAGGGAATGAATATGTGGGAGAATTCGAGTTCAAAACCGATCCGATAGGTTCTCCAAAACCTAATCCGGTAAGCCATATAGCCTATGGATATGCAACACAGCTTTTTATCATAGATAAAGAAGGGAAAGTAGTAAAGGTCATTGCGGCACATGATGTGGGCAGAGCAATCAATCCGCTTTCTGCCTGCGGACAGGTAGAAGGTGGCGTAGCTATGGGGCTTGGATATGCTTTAACAGAAGACTTTCCATTAAAAGATGGAATTCCTCAGGCAAAGCTTGGTACCTTAGGGCTTTTTAAAGCGCCGCAAATGCCGCCTGTCGAAGTCCATTTGATCGGGAAAAACAGCCCTGATATAGCATTCGGTGCCAAGGGGGTCGGAGAGATCGTGTGTGTTATGGGTGCTCCCGCATGTCAAAATGCGTACTATAAAAAAGACGGTGTATTCAGATATAAATATCCTCTGGAGAATACTTATTACCGCAAGTCAAAAGCTTGAAACTGAAATGTCTGTCTTAAAGGGGGGCGGAATCCGATCACGCCCCCGGTCCAAGTATATCGGCAAGTATTTGAAGCTTGGAGGTATGTGCGATCGCCACAACCTTATCCTTCGCCAGCAGGACTGTATCGCCGCGGGGAAGCAGCAGCTCTTCCTTGCGCAAAATGGCCACCAATACGCATTCCACAGGAAGCTTGATAT
>JAEXXN010000157.1 GCA_023405875.1 Bacillota bacterium
TCATGAACTTTACAGCTTCCCGGGCCCAGGCGGATATGGCCTCCTCATCGGAAAACACGGCAGTCCCTGAGGCTTTCAGATCAACCCCGGTATCCATTGCTTTCATTGTACGGTGAAGAATTACCGCCACCTGCTCACGGGTTGCAAAGGCCTCCGGAGAGAAAAGCCTCCAGAAGGTATTTGTCCCCTCTACTATGTCCAGATTATATGCTTTGAATACTTCCGGATTCTCTGTATCGGAAAATATACCGCTATCCGCAGGAACAGCCTTTGTACCGGTATATTTTTCATATAGCAGCACGGCAAGCTCAGCCAATTCTTCTCTTGTTACCGTTGCATTCATCCTGCCCTTGATTTTTTCGGTAATAAAGCCGTACTCCGATGCCTTTTCCAGTTCCGGTACCGCCCAGGCGCTGGCATCGGCATAGGGTACCGTGCCGGTGTCTGCAAATGCAGTGCATATGGACAAAGCCCCCAAAGTTGCTATTATCATAAACAGGCTTATTATTCTTCTCAAGCTGATCCTTCCCCTCACTATAAATATAGAAATGAATATTTTTGCTAATAACATTGTATCATTATTTATTGACGTAAAAATTAAGAAATTGTTACAAATTATAACGAGGCAAAAAATATTCCCCACCCCTATAGGTGGCGGGTACCGCTTTCGTTATCCAACAAGCGGTGAGCATATCTCCCTCCTCGTTGAAATCTTGTTATAATAAATCGCAGCTTTTAAAATTTTGTAGTATAATTTTAATATATTATATATTTCGAAAAAAACATTTTACATATATAATATCAACATAATATATACAATAAGCTAAGTTATCGAAGCAGGGAGTTGAATTTTTTGAGCAGTCAGGAAAAGGGATTCAGGCGTAGGGATTTTGACTATGAAGAGGATGACTATGACCGGCTGAAGCTTGCCAATGGAAATACCAGCCCTTACAGGGGCTTTACCAACAAAGCTACCAGGAAAAAGCCGGAATTTGATTATGAGGAAGATGCATATGAGCCTGAGAAGAGTAAATAAATGTGCATTTTGCATAAAATATCAGACAAAACAATAGAGCAAGGAGGAGCATAATGGAAAGTATAAGAAACAAGAAGGGTTTTATATGTGATATGGACGGTGTGATCTACCATGGAAACTCGCTGCTGCCCGGAGCCAAGGAATTTGTGGAATGGCTCATGAAAGAGAACAAGGAGTTTCTTTTTCTCACAAACAATGCGTCCAAAACACCCAGGGAATTGATGCAAAAGCTTGAGCGTTTGGGGATTCTGGTTGAGGAAAACCATTTTTATACAAGTGCCCTGGCAACAGCAGATTTTCTGAAAGTACAGGCTCCGGGCTGCAGTGCCTTTGTTATTGGTGATGCAGGACTGTTCAATGCCCTTTACGATGCGGATATAACTATCAATGATATTAATCCTGATTATGTGGTAATAGGTGAAACCCGGAGCTACAATTATGACGGGCTGCTTCGTGCGGTAAGACTTGTAAACAACGGCTCAAGGCTGTTGGGTACCAATTATGATATGACAGGACCTTCAGAGGATGGAATAATTCCGGCCACACGTGCCCTGATATCTCCAATAGAAATGGCAACAGGAAAACCGGCATATTTTGTAGGGAAGCCCAATCCCCTTATGATGAGGACCGGAATGAAGCTTCTGGGATGCAAGGAATCAGATGTGGTAATAATAGGGGACAGGATGGACACCGATATCATTTCCGGCATTGAGGCAGGAATCGACACAGTACTGGTTTTAAGCGGGGTAAGCGATTCCTCCACTCCTGCGGAATTTGCCTACAGGCCTACCTATATACTGGATGGCGTGGGAGATATACTGAAATAAATACCATAAAGCTTTTGCACACTGGCTTCGGGCCAACTTGGGTCCGAAGTGAAAAAAGTCTCAATTGAAAGAAGGAGCCGATAACCACAAGATACACTCTTATAGGTTATCGGCTCTGTGTCTTTACGCCGGCAGTTCAGCGCCGTTGCAAACGTCGTGTACTATATTGCTTACAGCCCGCTGTCAACTTCAGCAACAGGCGTTTTTTCTCTTACAAGGATAGAAGCAACTATACTGGATATTAAAATTCCGAATATGATGCAAAGGGATAATACTATTGGAATCTCTATGTGGAACATCAATATTGCCAGCTTTATTCCTGTAAATGTCAATATTAAGGAAACTCCTGTCTTGACATATTTGAAATTGTTGTTCAAATGCTCCAGAACGAAATACATGCATCTTAAGCCTAATATCGCAAATATATTTGATGTATATACTATAAAAGGATCTGTGGTGATTGAGAAAATTGCCGGGATTGAATCTATAGCAAATATAACGTCTGTTCCCTCAATCATAATCACAATAGCTAAAAGCGGTGTTGCATGCAGTACGTTATTTATCCTCACAAAGAACCTATCGCCCTCAAGCTTGTCTGATATCGGGATAATTTTACTCATAAGCTTTATCAGCTTATTGTCCCTGTAATTCATACATGCGCCGTGCTCGTCTTTGCAAAGCATCATTTTCACACCGTTGATTATCAATATAAATCCGAATATATAGAGGATCCAGTGGAACATATTAACTACTGCTACGCCCAATACAACAAAGATTAAACGCAATATTACGGCACCCATGATACCATAGTTCAAAGCCCTTCTTTGCGCATGGTCTTCTATTCCGAAGGTCGAGAATATCATAAGGAATAAAAACAGGTTGTCAAGACTCAAGCTCTGCTCAATTATATAGCCTCCAAAGAACTCCATTGCCTTTTGCGGCCCCATGAAAAAATAAATACCTACATTAAAAATCATTGCACATGATATCCAGAAACCTACCCACTGTAGTGCTTTCTTAGTTGTCATTATATACCTCCTATTATTATTTGATTCATTATACCGAATAAACCATGATACTTTGCTTCAATAGCTGTTGCCTGAAATGGAGCTTCTCTTCCGGCAAGACCACCGGTACACCTGTAACTTGAAAATGATGAGGCCTATAAAAGCTGTTTTTTTCAACCACCTCCTGTAAATATAAAAAGCCTGTCCATAACTCAAACAATGATTATGCCGCAGGCTTTTACTTATAAAATATAAAAGACTTTTAAGCATAACAAAAGTTATGTTAAAAGTCTCGTTACCTAATAAATAGGCTATATAGCCAGGTATTTCTACAGTGATGTTGACTATATAATTCCAACTACTCCCCTTCAACTATATAAATATTATTATGTATCAACCTCTATTGTCAAGAAAAGTTAAAAATGTAACATAGTATACAGAATACAGGCTTCCACAAGCATTGCTCCATGCCGCTGCACGGACAAAATCAATGAAGCTCCAATAATTGTTGAAATCACTTTATTGCTTTGTAAATGCGGCCTCTCTGCGACGCGGTAATATCGAGCGGGCTCTACTGCTC
>JAEXXN010000168.1 GCA_023405875.1 Bacillota bacterium
CAATATAAGCTTCTGCTTTTCCAGGTATACCAGATTGGTCATAAAAACCAGGCCATATTGTGGAAGGGACACTTTATGTTTATAAATATTGGACTTGTTATCAACTACACTGGCAAAGCCGGAATCATCCATAAGCATACCTATGGGTTTCCCTTTTGCATCCTTTGCGCTTATCCCCAGCAGCCGCTCCGAGGTGGGGTTGAATTCCTGTATATTCAGCTCGTCATCTATAAGCATGATAATATTGGGGGATTGGTCGAAAATGACGTTGGTCATGCTCTCTGCCTTGCTTCTCATATAGGGCAGGCACATAGACATTTCCGCCATACCGTCCAGTACTGCCTTTGCCTTTTCACGGCAGCTATTATAGCCGCAGGTGCCGCAGTTGAGCTCATCGGCATGAGTGAACTTTCCCATTCCCATTAGTACCTTCATCAGCTCCTCTTCAGAAGGCGGAGCAGTCCGCAGGCTTTTATCATAAAAGCTCCTTGAGAAGCTTATTGAATGGTGAGCTTCACATGCTTCAGGCTGATCGGCTGAAGAGACTTCTGCGCTTTCGGCATATTCACTTATGCGCTGATAGCATTTGAAATAATTGTTATTGTCCTTGGGCATGCCGGGTCCTCCCAGGCAGCTCCCCTCACAGATGCTGACTTCTATACAGGTATTTTTCAGCATGCCCATCTCCAGGGACTGGAAAACCTTGAGGCACTTGCTGAAGCCGTCTACCTTCAGAAGCTTATAACCCTGCGTACCGGCTATATTGGAAAAGCTGTCGGCAACTCCGCCGGAAACAGGATACATGCGTCCCCTTGCCGAGGCTTTACTGTCGAAGGCAGCGGGCTCCAGGCTTTTAACGGAGATATCCTCTTCCAGCAGCCATTGGTTCAGCTCCTCAAAGGTCAATACCGCATCAATGGAACCCATATACTCCATTCCAAAGGCTTCGGCCTTTTTCGCCACACAGGGGCCGATAAAAACCACATAAGCGTCGGTACCGTGGATATGCTTCAGAAGCCTCCCATGAACAAGCATGGGGGATGCTACCGGCAGCATGTACGGTATGAGAGAAGGATGGTATTTCTCAATCAGATAATTTGCTGAGGGACAGCAGGTAGTGATCAGATTTGTCTGGCGGTGCTTTCTCAGATGCTCTTTGTAAAGCCCGGTCACTATATCGGCGCCGACAGCCGTCTCTTCAACAACGGAAAAACCGAGCTGCTTCAAAGCGGCAGCCATTTGCCCGGCTTCAGACATATCAAAGGCCCCTGCAAAGCTGGGAGCTATGCTGGCTATTACCTTTCCGCCGTTTTCCAACGCTGCTTTTATTTGCATTATATCGCTTCTTATATTTCGCGCATCCTGGGGACAGGAGGGAAGGCAATGACCGCAGGCTATGCAGCGGTCTTCCATGATGGTCGCCTGCTCGTCCTTTATACGTATTGCCTTTACAGGACAGGAGCGGAGGCAGCGATAGCAGTTCCTGCAATTAGCCCTGGAGAAATTTATAAAATTCATACTTATAACCTCCCAAGGACAAATTCGTCAAAAAACTGTTCAACACCGCTGTCGCTTAATGATATCACCGGAGCATCATCTATTTGCACTGAAACCGCACTGGTGCATTGTCCCAGGCAAAATGCAGCTTTGAGAGTCACCCTATCCTCAAGTTCATTATCACCAATGAGTTTTTGAAGGGAATTTATCACATTGTAGGCCCCCTTCAAATGGCAGGCGCTTCCAATACAAACTTGAATTATCATTATAACAACTCCTATTCAAAATAATGCACATTGTATACAAGCCAATTATATTGTATTACTTCCTATAATCAAAGTCAAATGTATTAACTTACAGTTAGATATATATGGAAGGATATAACTGAAGATGAAAGCTTGGATAACTTTTTTGCCGCATCGATGGAATAGTAGCACTTTTTATAGTAAAATTATAACGGCACCCTCACGATACGATTGGTTTTACCGGGTTAGGACAATTCTTGTGACTATCCATGGAATAAATGAACAGGAAGGTTCCACAATATGGAGAAAAAGAAAAAGCTGTCTGTATCGGTCAGAATCGCTTCCGGTATACTGCTTTGTGCATACTTGGCCTTTATCGCACGAAGGATGTTCTTTCATGCCTATGGGTCGTACTGGCGCACATACAGCGCATCGCCGGAATACAACCTTATACCCTTCAAAACAATAGCGAGTCTGATCATGAATTATAAATACTATGAGCTTGAAGTATGGATATACAATCTTTTTGGAAATCTGGCAGCCTTTGCGCCTCTCGGTTTTTTGCTGCCCTTTGTCCTGGGGGCCGGGAAAAAGCTTTCAGCCACAGTGATATGTTCATTTGTATTGCTGATGCTTGCTGAAACAGCACAATTGGTCTTCAGGGTAGGAGTATTTGATATTGATGATATAATCCTCAATATGGCAGGAGTATTAGGCGGATATATTCTGTATAGGCTGGTATGGAAAAAAAGAATGAAAGTTGAGTAAAGCATTGTATAAATTTCTCCAAATAGTTTCAACATACTAATGAGGTGATAATTATACAAATGCTGAGATACACACATATAGCTTATTTCGCTTTTACCTGGATTTTTGTATTTATATTCATAAAGCCTTCACGTATAAAGGAACTGCTGCCTGTAGCGGTACTGGGAGTAATTACCTTGACGGCATTCGATCTGTATATAACCTCCCTGGGCTTGTACCAGTTCAATGATCCTGTTGTAAACATACTCGGAACCCCCTTATTCCATCTGCTTTGGGGCGGAGGAGCCGGAATAGTATTCATACATTATATGAAGCCCGGCTTTAATCACAAATTAGTAAACATTTTATTTTTTACGATTATTACCCTGGCCCTGGAATTTATAGCTGAAAAGGCCGGGGTGTCACAGCGGCTCGGAAATTACAGCTATCTGCACAGCGCCATGCTGGACTTTGCCGCACTGGTAGTACTGCTG
>JAEXXN010000171.1 GCA_023405875.1 Bacillota bacterium
CGTTTTCCCAATCAAAACTGGGAAATAGTAAGTTCGCAATACACCCTGCCACCCCGATAAACGCGGAAAAAACAAGTGGTAGCAAGTATCCAGAAAGGATAGCTGCCCATTGAAGGTGTAAGCCAAATGCTAAAGCCGTATTGAGGACGAGTGTTATTGGAATAGACAGCGAAAGATGAAACAAGAGCTTTGCCTTGATAAATTCAAAAATACTTATAGGCATGGATTTTATAAGCTCCATGTTTTTCCCTTCAATAGAAATGCTTGGGAATGTCGTGCAGGAGAGAGATACCATAATTGCGAGAGCATAGACATACAGCATTTCACCGGATGAATAAGGGATTTGAAATAGTCCGCCAAATTGATAAATCTGTGCAGCGACATCTTCCTTTATTACAACGGCAAAAATAACAAAAATTGCCGCCATCATATAGCCGAGAGCGGTATTGATGACATAGACAGGAATTGAAAAATACCGATGCCGTTCCCGTGCAATCAGGGCACCGATTATGCCTTTTTGTGCAAAAGAATAAGCGCCTTGCAGAGAGACGGATTTTGTATCGTGCGAGAGATCACAGTACCAATGCCGAAATATGCGGCCAATAAGACAAGCCATTAAGTACCCTAAAAGCAAAACTCCCGAAAGATACAATACAAAAGCAAAACCTTGTAAGCTCACAATGGATTGTATTGCTTTATCGAGTGGCCCTTCCCCTGAGAACAGGGAAAACAGCGTGGTCGTTGAATCTTCTGGGGCAGCGGAAAAATGTAAAAAGATATACGTCAAATACGTAAATAGAATAATCACAGCCGCAACTGTTTTCAATCGGGCCAGCAGAATGGAGGGCTTGTGCATAATGTAGTAGATGCCTGTACCTATAATCGTCCCTAAAAGGCTAGGAATGACTGGTAAGAGCAAAACGACAACAGCCATTGCAAAATAATACAAAGGTGAGGTTTCCGCTGCTATACGGTACAAATGCACCATCGGGAACAGCAAGAAGCTGTTAAGAAACAGTTGGAGAATATAGAGAATAGAGAGTTTAGAAAGTGAAATGTATAGCATTGGAATTGGCAACGCGAGCTTTGCTTCAACATTTTTGTCAGATAAAAGAAGTCCGCTGCCCCAAAAAATACCTATGAAAAGATTGAGGACAACACTGACTTTCAACATTGGCCCGAAAAAGTAAGCAATTACTTCTTCAATTGTCCATGCGTAGGAAAAAACTGTGTGCAAAGAGTTCATCCAGTAAATGATTATCCCAATCACAACAGCAAAAATTAAAATGTACAAAGAAATAGCCTTGCTGCGCTGCGAAGGGTTACCGTAGCGCATTTGATTTATTCTGAATATCCGAGTAAAGTCATTTTTCAATAGACGGATCAAAACTTTCATTACTATTCAACTCCATAAATGCTTCTTCCAATCCCTCAACGCCGATAAGTTCTTCGGTTGTACCGGAGTATAAAAGCCTTCCATCCTTTATGATAGAGATTATATTGCACAGTTTTTCAACTACATCGAGAATATGACTTGAAAACAGTATAGAGCTTCCTTTCCGGCAGAGCATTTTCATTTGCTCTTTCAGAGCAATAAAGGCTTCCGGGTCTAATCCAACGAAAGGCTCATCCAAGACGAGTAGTTTGGGATTGTGAGAAAAGGCCGCAATTAAAGCCACTTTTTGCTTCATGCCATGTGAATACGATGAAATCAAGCCAGAAATATGCGGCTCCATTTGAAAGGCATGAATTAGCCGCTCTATGTTTTGCTTTCTCTCTTTTGCCGAAATCTGATATATGTCGCAAACGAAATTAAGATATTGCATCCCTGTCATATATTCCTCTAATCGCGGGGTATCTGGAACATACGCCATCTTTCTTTTACAAACTATTGGCTCTTTGACAACCGAGATGCCGTCCAAAAGAATATCTCCCTCGGTAATCGTGATAATCCCCATACACGCTTTTAGTGTAGTAGTCTTTCCTGCCCCGTTTTTTCCGACAAACCCCATGATGTCGCCATCATTCACGACAAAGCTCAAATGGCTGACAGCCTCTTTATCCCCATATTTCTTTGAAAAGTTTTTGATTTCAAGCATAAAAACCACCTGCTATCATTTAGAAAACAATCGAAATGAAAATCAAAAAAATAACCACTCCGCATTCAATTTTCATTTCATCCCCATGTAGATAAGCATACCTGTGATAACAAAGGCAAGCACAGGCGTAATGTAGTACAAAAAGGATTTTCCTTCCTGAGCCTTTAGCCGAAAAGCCACGATCAGGTTAATCACGCTGAAAGCAGCCGGGCCGCCAAGTACAAGCGCATTTCGGGGCCAAAATGAATTAGGGTTTCCGGCGCTATCGAAATGAACGGGGACTGATTGCGGAAGTTTAGAATAAAAGCCGAGGAACACCGCAAGCGTAAGTATGCACAAAAGTGTGCTTAGGATGATGTGTTTTGTCGTAGATTTCATGGTTCATTACCTCCTTATACCCTTTTTTGTCTTTGAATGTACAGAGCCAACGAGTATACCAACGGAACAGCAACCGCCAATATGATGACCAGCGGAGTGGTTACTTTTGTAATATGATGTAGAGGATGAACAAGCAGTACCAGTCCGGCAATTATCCACGTATAACTGCCAAGTTTATGGGTTTTGTACCATCCTTCTTCGTCCTTAAAGAGCCATGGAAACTTTAATCCAACAAAGTAGTTAATATGATTTTTGGGAAAGTAGTTGCCGACAATAATCAAAATGATCCCTACAAAAAAGCAGGTAAAAGTCTCCGTGTTAATCTGAACAGGAAGAAAAGAGTCAGCTTGCAGGATAAGGCACACGACACTTGCGAGGGGCATACTCCATTTACCGATAAGCACCAATTTTCTTGCTGCATTTTGTTTCACTATGCGGATGTTGTTCAACGCAAAGTTCAGTGCAATGTTATAAACCGCAAAGATTATGCATTGAATAACAAGGGCTTGGTTTTCATTCCCATGAATAGTGTTGATAATCGCAGCGGTAGCTAAGATAGCTAAACAGACTGCGGTTGTCATTATCAGTGTTATTCTTGCGTTCCTATTCATCTTCATCGTTACTCCCCCGAAACTGCATGAGCCACATCATAGCGTCCTCGAACACAGAAGTATTTATTTCATAGTATATATATTTTTGGTATCGCGTTTCAAAAACCAAATCAGCCTTTTTCAAGATAGAAAGATGGTAAGAAATCGTAGCGTTTGACAATTCAAATTCTGCAACAATTTCTCCAGCGGACATTTTCCTCCGCTGCTTTAGTAACAGCAATATGTCCCGTCGAACAGGGTCGCTCAACGCCTTAAACACATCTGGTAGACTCACAGTATCACCTGCATACTTCATTTAGAATTTTTTCTAAATGATATTTTAACTGATTTGAAGGTGTTTGTCAAGATGGAGAGATTTCTAAGAGACAATAAAATATAGGTGTATGTTCTTCCACATCATTCCCAAAACTATTGATGAACTATACAATGTTGAGAGGTGATGAAAACATGGCAAAAGTTGAGCAATGCCCCGGCTTTGAAACTTTTGGCGCTGATGTAAAAACAGCCCGTGAAAAGCTGGGTATCTCCCGCAGAGAACTTGCGGAGAAAATCGGGGTCGATCCCCGGTATCTGGCCAACATCGAATTGAACGCGACCATTCCGAGTATGCCGCTTGTGGTGCAGCTCTTTCACCTGTGCAGATTACCGGCTGAAAAGTATTTCAACCCAGAGCTGCGGAAGCAGGAAACCGAGCAATACCAGCGTGTGAAATACAAGGTGCAGCTTTGCCCGGAAAAGTATCTGCCCGCTATCGAAAGCGCCATAGACGAGCTGATGAAGCTGGACAAATAGAAGCCGTTTCCTGTATGTGAGGAAGCGGCCTCTTGTTTTATATTTTTCTGATTTATGCCCGCGAAAGCGAGCATTTTTTGTCGTTCCCGGTGTTGTATTAGTGAGGGGATAAAAGTTACATAGCAAGCATAGGAAGCGGGTACCCACTTCCGTATTTTCGACCTCCCGCGCTCCGGCGCGTCGGTTGAAAATTGCTTGTACCCTCACAGGCTATCGCCTGTTGGGGCAGACCCTTGGGAAGCGTCCCAAACCCTCAAACAGCAGAAAGGAGCGTGAATACATGGACGGACGGAAAAGGACGGTGCAGCTAAAGTTTCGCGTGACGGAAGCCGAGCGCGATTTAATCCTTGAAAAAATGAAGCTGATACCAACACGGAATATGGCCGCGTATCTGCGGAAAATCGCAATCGACGGATATATCATTCAGATAGACCATAGCGACATAAAGGCAATGACCGCCGAGATACAGAAGATCGGGGTCAACGTCAATCAGATCGCGCGGCGCGTGAACAGTACGGGCAGCGTCTATCAAGAGGACATAGACGAGATAAAGGGGGTGCTGAATGA
>JAEXXN010000373.1 GCA_023405875.1 Bacillota bacterium
CCCATTGTCTCGGCCATACCCATAAGGTCGGTCATAATTTTTACAAATTCCTTTATTCCCTTCCTTGCCTTGGTGCTTACTCCGTCGATATTGTCGATTTCCAGCAGGGCCCCGAAAATAGAATCTCCACCGGCTGCCGCATACCGGACTATTGCATCAAGGGTAGTGTTTCCGATCCCCCTTTTGGGTATATTTATGATCCTCTTCAGGCTGAGGTCCTCGTCGGGATTCTGTATCACCCGGAGATAGGCTATGATGTCCTTTACTTCCTTCCTGTCATAGAACTTGAAGCCTCCCACTATCTTATAGGGTATACCGTGGGACATGCAGGCTTCCTCAAGTACACGGGACTGGGCATTGGTGCGGTACAATATTGCAAAGTCCCCCAGCTCCCTGTTCTCCTCGGCCACCAGCCTTCCGACCTCATCCATTATGAAGTTTGCCTCTCCCCATTCGTCCATCGCATTATGGAAAATTATCGAGCGCCCCTCGCCGTTTTCCGTCCACAGCTTTTTGTTCTTTCTTGCAAAGTTGTTCCTGATGACTGAATTTGCCGCATCAAGGATAACCTGTGTCGAGCGGTAATTCTGCTCCAGCTTTACCACCTTCGCTCCCGGAAAATCCTTCTCAAAATTCAGGATGTTGCCGATATCCGCTCCGCGCCAGGAGTATATCGACTGATCGTCATCTCCCACAACACACAAATTCCTGTGCTGCTTTGCCAGAAGCCTTATGAGGGTATACTGGCAGAAGTTGGTGTCCTGATATTCATCAACCATTATATATTTGAACTTGTTCTGATAATACTGAAGTATGTCGGGATTCAACTCGAACAGCTCCACAGTCTTGTACAGAATGTCGTCAAAATCAAGGGCATTGTTTTTCTGGAGCTTTTTCTGGTACAGCTTGTATATATCCGCAAGCTTGCGCTTCTTTATGTCATGCATGTTCCTGTCATAGTATTTATCAGGGGTCATAAGCATATCCTTTGCCTTGGATATTTCTGCCGAAACCCCCCTGAAGGGGAAATTCTTCTCGTTAAGGTTCAGCTCCTTCAGGCATTCCTTTACAAGGGCTTCCTGATCCTTTGAATCATATATGACAAAGTTCTTTTTGTAGTCCCTCAGACTCTCCACATTTTTTCTCAATATCCTCACACAAGCGGAATGGAAGGTACATATCCACATATTATCAGCACTGCCGATAAGATTCTGCACCCTGTCCTTCATTTCCCTGGCAGCCTTGTTGGTAAAGGTTATTGCCAGTATGTTGGAGGGATATACGCTTTTTTCTTCAATAAGATAGGCTATCCTGTAGGTCAGCACCCTGGTCTTGCCCGATCCTGCACCCGCAAGGATCAGCACCGGACCGTCGGTCTGAAGCACTGCCTCTGCCTGCTCTTTGTTCAGCTTCTCAATATAATTCATTGGTACCTCCGATATTTCTTTTTCACGACATATATATTATAAAACATCCTTTCCATTTAAGGAACAAAAAAGACAGATAAAAGGGAATTTACTACAAGCTATCTTCAATAATGCTCCCACAAGAAGAGCACCTCCTGCTGTTATTTTTATCGGAGGTGCTCTTTCTGTAATTACTCTTGATTATGCTCTTTATCGGGATTTTAATATAAATAGTGTTATTTTCCTCTTTGCAATCAAATCTATATCAAACATATATCAGAGCTTTCTGAGGCCAAAAGCTGACAGGCATTTTAGCAATACAGGCCGCAGGAAACAAAGTGGCCCGGTTCTACTTCCTTTAAAGCAGCCCCTTTTGCCCTGCACTCCGGGTCCACATAGCGGCATCTTGCCGCAAACCTGCATCCGGCCTTGGGATTGATCGGGCTTGTGACCTCACCCTCAATAATTCTCTCCTGCTTATTTTTTGCCTTTATACTGGGAACCGGTATGGCATCCAAAAGTGCCTGGGTATACGGATGCAGCGGGTTGGCGAACAGCTCCCCGGAAGGCGCTCTTTCCACACACTGGCCCAGGTACATGACCACTATTTCATTGCTTATATGCTTCACCACACTTAAATCGTGGGTAATAAACATATATGTAAGTCCATTCTTTTCCTGGAGGTCCATCAATAGATTCAATATCTGCGCCTGGATTGACACATCAAGTGCCGATACAGGCTCATCGCATACAATAAAATCCGGGCTCAGTGCCAGCGCTCTTGCTACGCCGATACGCTGCCGCCTCCCCCCGTCCAGCTCATGGGGATATGTATTGACAAAGCGTTCTGCCAGGCCAACCGTCTCCATCAATTCGCTGACCCTTTCGCTTATCTCTTTCTTGCTTGAGGTTATGTTATTCACCAGGATCGGATCTGCAATAATCTCGCTTACAGTCATACGCGGATTTAAAGATGCATAGGGGTCCTGGAAAATGATCTGCATCCTCCTTCTTACCTCGAACATCCTGCTCTTATTGTATTCCAGTATGTTTTCACCGTTATACAGTACTTCACCGGCCGTGGGTTCGATCAATCTAAGTATAGTCCTGCCCAGGGTCGATTTGCCGCAGCCTGATTCGCCGACCACTCCCAGGGTTTCGCCTTTTTTGATGGAAATGCTCACATCGTCTACAGCGTGAAGGTTTCCCCTGGAGGTCTGAAAATATTTTTTAAGGTTTTTGGTCTGGATCAACGGTACACTCATCATGCCTCCCCCTTTCCGGCGGCGTAAGCCTCTGACTTATAGAAAGCATCGTGGTACATATGGCATTTTATCATTTGTGACCCCTTCCATACCGGCTCCGGGTTGACAGTCCTGCAAAGCTCCATACAATGGGAGCACCTGGGGTGGAAGGTGCAGCCCTCCGGAAGGCTTGTGGGATCGGGCATCATGCCGTCGATGGGAGAAAGCCTCCTGGTTTTCTTGGTCAGATCCGGAATAGAGCCAAAAAGCCCTACTGTATACGGATGGTGCATTTCTCCTTCAAATATGTCTGCAATCTCGCCCATTTCAACTATTTCCCCCGCATACATAATGGCGACTCTATCGCAATTATTCGCAACTACGCCCAAATCATGTGTAATCAGGAGCATGGCTGTATCCAGCTTATCCTTCAGCTCCCGCATCATTTTCAATACCTGTGCCTGTATGGTTACATCAAGTGCGGTGGTGGGCTCGTCGGCCAGCAGCAATTGCGGCTCACAGGCCAGAGAAATGGCTATAACCACCCTTTGTTTCATTCCGCCGGAAAGCTGGTGGGGAAAATCCTCTCTTCTTTCCTTGCTGATGCCTACAAGCTTCAGAATCTCATCTACGCGGTCCGATATCTGCTGCCTGGATAAGTCTTTTTTGTGCAGCTTCAGGTTCTCTGCTATCTGTTCCCCGATCCGGATAGTCGGATTCAGGCTTGTCATGGGGTCCTGGAATATCATCGAGATGCGTTCTCCCCGTATCTGACGCATACTCCTTTCTGGGGAATTTGTGATATCTATATCCTCCAGGGTAATTTTCCCTTCTGTAATATAACCTGTACCCTTGGGCAGCAATCTTAATA
>JAEXXN010000575.1 GCA_023405875.1 Bacillota bacterium
GTGCGATACTGTAGGGGTCGATATGCCTACAAGGTCCGACAATGCCTTGCCGTAGCTCTTGTTGTTCATAAGCAGCCGCAGTATCTCCATTCTTGATTTATCATCGATTACCTTTAATATTGTAGAAAGCTCATCCAGCAACGCTTCCCTCTTGTCCCTGGTGACCCTGCAGTCAAAAACCACATATATCCTGTCCCCCGAGAATATCCTGATACATCTTTGCGGTGAAACAAAATACGACGGGATTATATTATATTCCTTATAGCCTGCAAACAGCTTCCTGGGCCTTCCTGAGATCTTCTCAAGTATTGATTCTATGCTGTCCTTGTCGTTGAAGCCCTCCACATATTGTATCCCTGCCTCCATCTTTTCCTTGCACCGTTCCAACTTTGCATAGAAATCACGGTTCATGATGGTCCTGTATATAATCACGGTATTATTCTTTACCTTCAGGGGATTTTCGAAGAATGCCATAAGTTCGCTTTCTTCAACTATCCATTTGATCTTTTCCTGTATCCTGTAACGTTCCTTTTTATCAGTAAATGCCTTTTTTATTTTTACCTTGTCGATTTCTTCATTTAACAGCAGAAAATAGAAATCCAAAAGGTCAAGCTGCTCAATATACTCAATAAACCTGCCTATTGATGTGAGCTCTTCACTTTCCAGTATAAGATTAAGCATGTTCATGCCGCCTGCCGGAAACAGCTTCAGAGTATCCAATGCCTTCAGCTCTTCTTCATTGAAGCTTGACAGCATCTCTTCAGCCCATTTTATTTCATACTGGTGGTGTGCAGCATCGGTCAACAAGTGAACGGCACAAATCAATTCAATTACAGGAGAATTGAATATCTTGATAATCGGTTCATTGGTTTCCCCATATATCTCCATCGGCATTTACATTATCCCCCCAATTCGATATTCATCTAATTATCTATATTACCAATTAATTAACAAAGATGCAACAGAAAGTTTAAACTAGTACTCTGTAACACCTAAACCTTGCATTGCCCGGCGAGGAAAATTGGCCTAGGACAAGGCGGAGGAATGAGTAATACCGGCCGTATTGCGATTGACGACAACGAAGTCATAGGTCAATTTTCCTCGCCGGGCAATGTAAGGAATTGGGTGTTACAGAGTACTAGCAACACCGATTATTCTTAGTTCATCAGCCTTAAGCTCCCTGAATTCACCGAGTTCAAGGGTCTCATCCAGCTTGAGCGCTCCCATTGCAATACGCTTCAGATAGATGACCTCCTTGCCTACCGCCTGGAACATCCTCTTTACCTGATGATACTTTCCCTCATAAATAGTCACTTCTATAGTAGAAATGCTCCCTCTCTCCATTACTACAAGCCGGGAAGCCATCGTCCTGTATCCGTCCTCCAGGGTGACCCCCTTGCCGAAGGCTTCTACATCCTCCTCATCCACCCTTCCCCTGATCTTTGCCAGATAAGTCTTGGGAACATGCTTCTTGGGAGACAGAAGCCTGTGGGACAACTGCCCGTCGTTTGTCAGAAGCAGAAGCCCCTCTGTATCCTTGTCAAGCCTTCCCACCGGAAATGGGTCAAAGGCTCTGAATTCGTCAGGAAGCAGCTCCACAACCGTCCGCTCTCGGCTGTCTTCAGTGGCTGATATAACTCCCTGGGGCTTATTCATCATTATATATATGGTATCCCTGTAGATAAGCTTTCTGCCTTCTACCGTTATTTCCTGCGAATCAGGCATAATCTGCTGTCCCGGGTCCTTTACAATACTACCGTCTACTTGCACCTGGCCGCTTCTGACAAGCTCCTTTACCTCTTTCCTGGTGCCATACCCCATATTGGACAGTATCTTATCTATACGCTGCCTTGAACCCATAAATGCTTCTCCTTTTGCGATGTAATAACTTAAGCGCCTTCAATATAATAAATATATTTTATCATAAGTGATAGGTTTTGCAATGCTTTGCTGAGGCATTGGGGATAAGCTTGCATAGGATAATATTCCCGCAGGCCGGCCCGTGTATGTATATTGATATGTTAAGCCCTCATTTTGTACATATTATAGCCCCTATAGCCGCTGAAACAATAATGAAAAGGCTCTACAAAATAATATGTTAAAAATATATCATTTTTTTCTATAAAGATAAAAATATGCAGGAATTTTTGATTTTATAGAGAAAGATATAATATATCTGATTAATAGCTATGTGCTATACTATTAGATGAGCTTTTATTTAAATATTAAATAAATTTTTCAAAAACCTATTCTCTATTTCAAAACTTGTTATATAATATATATGGATGCAGGAAAACCTGCATATTATATGATGAGTGAAAATAAAAGCTCACAATTTTGACAGCATGGGGAAAACAAAAAAAAATATTTGGAGGGAGATACCTATGAACGCAAAACAATACTGCGAAGGACTTTACGAAAGAGTCGTAAAGAGAAATCCTGGAGAACCTGAATTCCATCAGACAGTTAGGGAAGTTCTTGACTCCTTGGTTCCAGTTCTTGAAAAAAGACCAGATTTCATTGAGCTTGGTATCATGGAAAGAATAGTTGAACCTGAAAGGCAGTTCATATTCAGGGTGCCGTGGGTGGATGACAAAGGTAATGTACAGGTTAACAGAGGCTTTAGAGTACAGTTCAACGGAGCTATTGGGCCATACAAGGGAGGCTTGAGATTCCATTCCTCAGTATATATAGGAATCATAAAATTCCTTGGTTTCGAACAGATATTCAAAAATTCCTTAACAGGACTTCCAATAGGGGGCGGCAAAGGCGGTTCCGACTTCGACCCAAGAGGAAAGTCAGATGCAGAAATCATGAGATTCTGCCAGAGCTTTATGACCGAGCTTTACAGATTCATCGGTCCGGACGTTGACGTTCCTGCCGGAGATATCGGTGTTGGCGGAAGAGAAATAGGCTTCCTATATGGCCAGTACAGAAGAATCAAAGGTGCATTTGAAAACGGCGTTCTCACAGGAAAAGGCCTTCCTTACGGCGGAAGCTTGATCAGACCTGAAGCTACAGGCTTTGGAGTCACATACTTCTGCAACGAGATGCTGAAGCATGAGCAAGATTCCTTCGATGGCAAGACTGTTGCAATTTCAGGCTTCGGTAACGTTGCTTGGGGTATTTGCATAAAGGTTGCCGAATTAGGCGGTAAGGTTGTAACACTCTCCGGTCCTGACGGTTACATATACGATCCGGACGGAGTAAAAGGAGAAAAGATAGAGTACCTGCTTGAAATGCGTAATTCTGGAAGAGACAAGGTTCAGGATTATGCTGATAAATATGGAGTTCAGTTCTTCCCGGGCGAAAAGCCGTGGAATGTTAAGGCTGATATCATGATACCGGCTGCAACTCAGAACGATATCCACTTAGAGCATGCAAAACAGATAGTAGCAAACGGCATCAAATATGTTTGCGAAGCTGCCAACATGCCATGCACTAACGAAGCTGTGGAATACATGCTTGAGCACAATGTGTTGGTAGGACCTGCAAAGGCTGCCAATGCCGGCGGAGTTGCTACATCAGCCCTTGAAATGTCACAGAACAGCATGAGACTTTCCTGGACAGCAGAAGAAGTTGATGAAAAGCTTCATCAGATAATGATCAACATTCACAACAACGCAATGAAAGCTGCTGAAGAGTACGGCTACGGCTACAACCTGGTTGCAGGCGCAAATATCGCCGGCTTCCTGAAGGTTGCTGAAGCTATGAAGGCTCAGGGCCTGGTATAATATAAAACAATACAACTATAATAGACCTGTGAACAATCACAGGTCTATTTATTTGCCTTGCCCGCCTCTTAATTTTTCACATTCCCTCTCCGTTTTTAATATTTCCTCCAGGATCTCTACACCTGTAATGTGAGAGCTCACGGTGGGACATCCCCCATGCATAACAGCATGGAGCAATAGGGTTTATTTTTGATTATCCAATAGCTGAATCAGCTTCTTAAGCCTATTCCTGTCAATATCACCGGAAAAGGATCTGTTATATCGTATAACAGTTCCAAAGTGGTATTCGGGAGCCCCTGTTTCTTCAATTATATGTTTGACATTATCAAAGTTCAGGCCTCCGCCAACCATTACATTTATGTGGCCTGAGTTCCTTATCATTTCTTTTATGACAGGAATATTCCCGTTTATATTTCCTTTTCCTCCCGATGTCAGTATGGTCTTTATCCGGGGATATCCCGAAAGCACCCTTACCCCCTCGGCAATATCGGCCAGACCGTCGATTGCTTTATGAAATGTTATATCGAGTCCGCCGCAAAGCTCTACTAATTCCTGAATGCTATCTTCACATATTTCCCTGTTTTCGTTCAGGACCCCTAATACTACGCCATTGGCTCCCAGCTCTTTGGCAACGGCTATATCCCTTTTCATGATCTCCAGCTCTTCCCTGGTATATACAAAGGATTTGGAATGAGGCCTTATCATAACATTTACGGGAATTTTGACCTGCTGAACAACCTTCTCTATCATTCCATAGCTTGGAGTCAGCCCCCCTTCCGAAAAAGCGCTGATAAGCTCTATCCTGTCTGCTCCGCATTCCTCAATACATCTTGCATCATCAGGTGTTACAGCAATAATTTCAATCATATACCCATTCCTCTCCACAATTTTATATATATCCGGAGTCTTTATCATCTTCAATATGTTTCGCACTAAATCCATTAAATAGTAGTTCAATAGTGCGAAACATTTTCCTTGATGTTATAAATCGCAGCTAATCAATGTAATCTACTTCGCGCGATTTATATATAGTATCCCAAGAAAGCGGAACCGACTATGCCGGCCCTATTGCCAAGAGTTGCTAGCACTATTTTCCCATATTTTTCTTCTGTGGTAAACAACATCCCGGCTACCTTTTCTTTGACCTGTTCAAGCAGAAAGTCACCTGCCTTTGATACGCCGCCTCCCAAGGCAATTATGTCCGGGTCCAGCACATTATATATATTCAATATTCCGATGGCCAGATATTTGCACATCCTGTCCACAGTTTCCAAAGCAAGGGCATCGCCGGCCTTTGCCGCGTCAAAAATAAATTGTGCAGTTATATTCTCTGCTTTGTTGCAGGCATACTCCAATATCAGCGACTTTACTCCAGCCTTCCTGATCCTGTGCTGTGAATACCTTATGATGGGGGTGGCGGAGGCTAATGTCTCAAAGCAGCCGTTATTTCCGCAATTGCAATCGTAAAAATTCTCTCCGATTATCATATGTCCTAATTCGGAACCGGATGCATGACTTCCGGAATAAATACGCCTGTTGATTATTATTCCGCTCCCTATCCCGGTTCCCAGAGTCAGCAGCACTGAATTGACGGCTCCCTTTGTCGAACCGAAAAGGCTTTCAGCCAATCCGGCCACCGTGGCGTCATTTTCCACGTAAACCTTTCTCTTCAGGCGAGAATGGAGCTCCCTTCCCAGCTCTACATTATTCCACGAAAGGTTAGAACAATAAATTACCTTTCCGGTATCATATTCCGCCAAACCCGGAACGCCTATACCGATTGAATGTATGTTCTCCATATCGATACCCTGGGAAGCCGCTAATTCTTCAATCTGCCCGGCAATATCATTTATTATCGGTATAGGCCCTCTTTCAGCCCTGGTCGGCCTGGAGTTCTGACCTAAAATATTACCCTCGGGAACCACCAGTCCGGCCTTGATGGCTGTCCCACCCAGATCTACTCCTATCAGCATAAGCTCACCTCGCATAATGTTAATCCATCTCTTTCATATAAAATATAGCGAATGACAGTCAATACAGAATATTGGTGCCTCGTAACGCATATCCCTTCCAGGGCTGGTAAGGTCCTGGAGGCGGGATTATGCATCAGCTTGCTATAAATTCATTATTTTTACCAATAAGCTGACTATGCCTACATTGTATCCGCTGCAGGCATAAATACCTTTACCGCCCCGTGTTGCTACAGTAAGCGGCAGACCTTCAGGATCGACATACATTCTGCGTGCCACAGCTTCAACCGTATCCGAAAAATCCGAGTAATACACCCTGGCATTGGCAATTGCCCCGCAGGCTTTTTTGAAGGTTTCGTTACCGAATGCACTGCTGTCGCGGATGATAAAGTTTATATCACTATCCATTTTATTCAATACATCCTTTGCCTGGATAAACTCATTTAAAATATGCTCGGTAGGCTCATGCCCTTCCTCCAAC
>JAEXXN010000438.1 GCA_023405875.1 Bacillota bacterium
GGGTAGACCCGGATTCATACGCCACAAGGAGAAGAGAGCTGGATGAGGTACTTCCCTGGGATCATATCGATGTGGGAGTAACCAAGAAATATCTGAGAAGTGAATATAAAAAATCTCTCAAGGCTGAGCTTACAAGAGACTGTAGGGCCGCCTGCACCGGCTGCGGTATAAATCTGCTTGAGGAGGGCGGTGTATGCAAATAATGAATATCAGGCTGAAATTCACAAAGAGGAACGAAGTCAAATACATATCCCATCTTGATCTTATGAGAGTGTTCCAGCGGGCTATCAGGAGAACAGGCATACCGGTATCCTACAGTGCCGGCTTCAACCCTCACCAGGAAATATCCTTCGGTGCTCCATTATCCTTGGGAGTGACCAGCGAAGCGGAGTATGTGGATATCAAGCTTGCCAAAGCTATGGAGGTCGGGGAGATAAGGCAGCGGCTCAACAGCTCCCTTCCGGATGGAATCAGGATACTTGACGGCGTCAGGCTTGGAGAAAGCCCCAAAAGTGCCATGTCGGTGGTCACCCATGCAAAATATAAGATAAGGATAAATATAGAAAATATTGGACCTGAAGAGCTGAAAAAGAGCATAGAGGCTTTTCTGGCACAGGACAGCATCAAGGTAATGAAGGAGCAGCCTAAAAAGGGCTTTGAGCTTAAGGAGATAGATATAAGGCCTATGATAGTAACTATGGAGCTGCATGCTTGCGAGGCTTCGATATATATACTGGATTGCCTCCTGTTAAGCGGAAGCAGAGGGAATCTGAAGCCGGAATTATTGCTTTCGGCATTCAAGGGATTTACTGCTTATAATATAGACGGAATAAGGATAAACCGGGAAGAGGTATATGCGGAAAAGAACGGAAAGCTTGTGGATTTATTGAAATATGAATGATATAGGTTGCATTACAGAAGTTTGAAGGATGAATAAGGCAACCTGTGAAATCAAGGGATATGCTTTGCAATATTTGAACTTTGATGTAAAAGGTTTATTGCAAAACATACAGATTTGAATTGAGTGACAAAGGGGTACATGGGATGAAGGAGATAATCATTGATGTAGGTTCCAGGCAGACAAGAGTTGCGCTGCTGGAGAAGAAGGAACTGACGGAGATATACATAGAGAGGCAGAGTAATGAAAGAATAACCGGCAACATATACAAGGGGAAGGTGGAGAATGTGCTTCCCGGAATGCAGGCCGCTTTTGTAGATATCGGGCTGGACAAGAATGCGTTCCTGTACGTCAAGGATGCTCTGCCAAACACATATTTCGACGAGGATGATGAATATGTTGATCCCGCACAGTATAAGGATTATCAGATAGGGGACCTTCTTAAGCCGGGTCAGGAGATAATGGTTCAGATTATGAAGGAGCCCATTGACAGCAAAGGAGCGAGGATAACTACCCATATAACGCTTCCCGGAAGGTTTGTCGTACTTATGCCCACCGTTGAATATATAGGCATATCCAGAAGAATTGAAAATGATGAATTAAGGGATAAGCTGAAAAAAACAGCAGAGGAGCTGAAGCCCAAAGGAATGGGCCTGATCGTGAGAACTGCTGCAGAAGATTGCACCTCTGAGGATATAAGCAACGACATAAATTTTTTGCTGAAGCTTTGGGATAATATAAAGCAGAAACAGAAATCCGGAGAGATCCCAAGAATAGTACATAAGGATATGAGCATAGTATACAGGACTGTCAGAGATATGTTTACAAAGGATATAGACAGACTTGTGATCAACAACAAGGAACACTATGAAAAGATAAGAGAAATGGTGGTCATGATTTCACCTCATCTGAAAAACAAGGTTGAGTATTACAGCAAGGACTATGACATTTTTGAATACTACCAGGTAGAAGCTCAGGTAAACAAGATAATAAACAGAAAGGTATGGCTGAAATGCGGAGGCTATATAGTCATTGACCAGACTGAGGCGCTGACCTCCATAGATGTGAATACGGGAAAATTTGTCGGAACCGTGGACCTTAAGGATACAGTCCTGAAGACCAACACCGAGGCTGCAAGGGAAATAGCAAAGCAGCTCAGGCTCAGAGATATTGGCGGGATCATAATAATAGACTTTATTGATATGGCCAATGCGGAGTATGAAAGTACGGTAATTGAAGCCTTGAAAAATGCATTGAAAAAGGACAGAACAAGGACAAATGTACTTGGAATGACTCAGCTGGGCCTGGTGGAGATGACCCGGAAAAAGGTGAGGCAGCGTATAGAAAAGATTTTGCTGGCACCTTGCCCTTACTGCAAGGGCGAAGGCAGGATATTGTCCAGCGAGACTATTGTCAAAAAAATCGAGCGGGAGGTAAGCAACCTCTTTATCAATACCGGTGCAGCGGCTGCTTTCCTTGAAATACATCCCGATGTAGAGGAGCTCATTAACTATTATCTTAATGAAGATATGATCGAGCTGGGTAAAAACTATAAAAAGCCTGTATTCATAAGGACCTCTACTGAGCTTCACAGGGAGGGCTACACAGTGAGGGGTGTGGGAATAACAGAGTTGGCAGAGCTCCGCAGGAATGGCTTCAGGGAAATATAAACTTTGGGTATTCCTTTGGGTCAGGTTGTGCCAGCTTGGAAAAAAGCTATGAAGCCGTTCTCGACCGCGTAATGGAGGTTGAAGTTTTTGTGGATTGTTTTAACTTGTTTGACAAATTTATTTTTGTGTGATAATATATATTGACGTAGGCGTATCCGCTCGAATCGGGTTTTAAAATTTTACCTAGCATTCGGCGAGACTTAATTATGAGGAGGTGTAGCCTAATGTATGCAATAATAAAAACTGGCGGCAAGCAGTATATGGTTAATGAAGGTGACGAGTTAACAGTAGAAAAGCTTGACGTGGAATCCGGAGCAAAGGTTGTATTTGAAGAGGTGCTTGCTGTAGGAGACAATGGTTAGCTTCAGGTTGGAAGTCCTGTAGTTGCAGGAGCCAAAGTAGAAGCAACAGTTGTGGGAAATGGTAAGGCAAAAAAGGTAATTGTATTCAAATACAAGCCGAAGAAGGATTACAGGAAGAAACAAGGTCATAGACAGCCCTTTACAAAGGTTAGAATCGAAAAAATAAACGCATAGAAGCGATTTTATGATCAAAATTATAATTTATAAGGCCCATGAGGGCGAAATAACAGGTTTCAAGGTGACAGGCCACTCAGGTTATGCTGTCCAGGGAAAGGATATAGTCTGCAGTGCAGTTTCTGTACTTGCCCAGACGGCGCTTCTGGGGCTGCTGAAGGTAGCTGAAGCGGAAGTGAGCTATAAGCTTGATGAGGGATATCTCAAATGCAGGCTTGTAGGCACAGGGTCGGAAAAAAAGCGCATCATGTGCGCTGCAATACTTGAAACCATGTATGAAGGCTTTAAGAGTATTAATGAAAGCTATATAAATTACATTGATATAGTTGAAGAGGAGGTGTAGGTATGTTCAAGATGAACCTTCAGCTGTTTGCACACAAGAAAGGTGTAGGTAGCTCAAGAAACGGTAGAGACTCTCATTCGCAGAGGCTTGGTACAAAAAGAGCAGACGGCCAGTCAGTGCTTGCCGGTAACATACTTGTAAGGCAGAGGGGAACAAAAATCCATCCTGGCATAAACGTAGGAATAGGTAAGGATGATACTCTGTTCGCACTTGTAGAAGGTGTTGTAAAATTTGAGCGTAAGGGTAGAGACAAAAAGCAGGTAAGCGTATATCCCGCTTGATAATAACATATGATTACTAAAAGGTACGGCTAGACTGTACCTTTATTTTTAATCATTTTTTTAGCATATTTTTCCTTTAGTGAGAAGAATACACATAGTTATTTTCCGTAGAATATGGGGGCTGAACGATGAGTAACATTCCAGGGAAAAATGAAGTATGCAGCGAAGCAATGAGCTGCAGTATACTTAAAGAAGAAAGGGAGCTTTCAACAGAGAGTCTGAGAGCGCATCTGAGTGAACAACGCCATGATTTCTTCAACCTGCTTCAGGTATTGTACGGCTATACGCAGCTTAAAAAGTCCGATAAGGTCCTTAAGCATATAACGGATTATTGCAGGCAAATGGAGAATTTGGGAAGATTGTACAATGCCAAATGCATAAAATTGGCCGATTTACTTTACACTAAGGCCAAGGAAGCGGAAAGCATCGATCTGGAGCTTGAGATCAATGCTGAACTGGGCTTCGAGGATGTTGTCAGAATGCTTGACAATGATCCGGTACTATATGCCGTGGACCGTGTACTGTCAGGCTTTTACTATATGCTGGATTCGGCAGGCTGCAAGGATACCGTTGTGATATACAGCTTGAAGGAAATGGAAGCTTGCTTTGTGATGGAAATATACTGCAAAGAGGCAAGAGAAGGAAAGCTGCAGCAGACCGGCCTGGTTTTTCCGGAAAGTGAGCTGTATTGGACCAAGATTGAAAGACAGGTAACCGGATATGGTATGATAACAAAATATTGTGAAGATAACGGCTTTGAGGGAAAAATGCCTGAGGAGGCCGCAACCTTTATTTTAACTATATACAAAGGTAAGAACAAATAAGCAAGCGGTGTTCCGCATAGTAATAGGAGTGTAAAAATGTTTATCGACAAGGCAAAAATATACGTAAAAGCAGGGGACGGCGGAGACGGCAGAGTATCCTTCCGTAGGGAGAAGTATGTACCCAACGGGGGTCCTGACGGAGGAGACGGAGGAGACGGCGGAAGCATA
>JAEXXN010000440.1 GCA_023405875.1 Bacillota bacterium
CGATCCTTGACTTGGCAATTTTCCCATTGATACCGCCTCCAAAGCTTTTATTCAAATATGTCATAATGTACATCAAGCCCAGGGGAGGCTCCACAACATCATAGAGCATATTACCGCTGTCAGCGGAAAAATTCTGGGATAAATCAAGGAATAATATGCGCAGTGCATTCTCTCCAGGTTTTTTTACCGGAAAATTGTCCTGTATTCCTTTATTCAGACCTGCTACCTTAAAGAAATCCTCCCTGATAAAATCAAAGCTTTCCAATTCACTTTCCCTGAGCTCCGCATGGTTGAGCAAGTCCTTCAGGCTTGTTATTTCCCAGGGCAGGTAGCTGTTATACTTTTGTACCAGCTCATTTTCTGTGAGTATCTTCATTTGAAGGGGCAGGACCTTCAGCAAACGCTCCTTGTTGAGGAAGTAATCCATTAAAAACTCGGTCTGATATCTTTTGGTAAACTCATAAGAAAAGGGGATGGTCTCGGCTGCATCATGATATGCAGTATCTACGGAGTGCTCTATCGCTTCTTTTGAAATGCCGTTTTCCACGGCAAGCCTAGCCATATCCGTCTCAGGATATATTTTTAATATGTGGATATAGGGGAAATGAAGCCATTTTATACTTTTAATAAAATCCAGCGTCATATTTGCCTCTTCTTCCGTCTCGGTAGGAAAGCCATGCATGGTAAAAAGCTCAAGTATAAGACCCGGATACTTGCCGCAGATATATTCAACATTTTCTTTGAGTCTATCCAAATTAAGATTTTTACCTATAAAACGCTGTAATCTTGGCGAAGCCGTTTCCAGGGCAAGGGCCATACTGACGACGCCGGCTTCAACCATAAGGTCGATATATTCCCTGGTAAGGATATCACCTCTCAGGCCCTGGGGGAAAAATATCTGTATGTTCAATTTGTTCTTCACTACCATTTTGAAGAAGCTTTCACTGTTTCCGGCATTCAGGTTAAATATGTCGTCAACAAAAACAAACCGCCTGACACCGAGCTTATAATATAAATAAACCTCATTGAAAATATGCTCCGCAGAACGGACTACATGGGATTTTGGCCACAGCTTATGGCAATAAGCACATTTGAAGGGACAGCCCCTGGTAGCCTGAATAGCTACCGAGTCTTTCACCATGGCCTGTCCGATAAATCCGCTGTATTTTTCATAATCCACAAAGGACCTGTCAGGAATGGGAAGCTTGTCGAAATCCTCTATTTGTACTCTTTGGCAGCTAAACCGGCAGTTGTCGTTTTCCAGCTTAAGGTTCTGCAGTGCGGTAAAGGGATAGCCTTCTATGGTACTTTCTTTGGTAAGCAATATCCGGGCATCGCTGTTCTCCAGCATTTGCATTATTCTTTTCTGCGGGTATAGGGGGTCTATGGGCAGATAAGCCCCGCCGGCTTTTAATACGCCCAATATGCCTACCATCATTTCAACGGAACGCTCCAGCATGACCCCCACGATCTCATCAGGCCCGACGCCTTTTTTTATCAGGTGCCAGGCAAGCTTGTTCGCTCTCTCGTTCAACTCCCTGTAAGTCAGGCTTTCATTTCCGTATACCAGGGCAATTTGCTCCGGGGTCCTTTCCGCCTGCTCTTCAAACAACTCATGGACCGTTTTATCCCTTGGGTAAGGTGCCTCGGTATTGTTGAAAGCATATAAGAGCTGCTTCTCTTCTTCGCTGCTTACAACCTTGATACTGCCGATGGTGCCCTGGCTGTTCCCGGTTATTTGCCGCAATATGTTTATAAAATGCCCTGTAAGCCTTTCCATGCTGTTTAAGGAATATTTGCCGCCCTTGTAAATAACAGTCAGTCTTATGTCCTTTCCCAGCAGCACGCCTACAGTAACATCATAATTGGTAGCTTCCCTTACTCTGCTGATTTCCAGGTCAAGGCTGACCTTTTTCTCCTTCAGCATTTGAGCTATAGGATAATTCTCAATTACCAGCAGCGTATCAAACAGGTTCTCTCCGGTGCCTGTCTCTGAAGCATTTTGTATTTCCACCAAAGGGATGTTCTCATAACCGTCCCTCTCCCTGATCTCTTCCTCAACCCTCTTCAATACGCTCTCCGCCTGCTCGTCTGCTCCAGCCCTTATCCGCAGGGGAAGAGTGTTTATATACAAGCCGGCGGACTCTTCTATACCGTCGATTTCTGCCGTTCTGCCCGAAACGGTCGTGCCGAATACCACATCCTGGATATTGTTGTATTTTTGAAGCAGTATCCCCCATGCGGTATTTATAAGCGTCGCTTCCGATACCCGTGCCTGCCGGCACACCTGCTTTATTGCTTCCCCCAGGGAGGGCTCCAGGACCGCTCTGTATTCCCCTACCTGGCAGTTTTGCTGCCGGTTTTCATCATACAGCGGAATCACAGCCCTTTGTTCATAGCCCTTCAGGTAGCTTTTCCAATAAGCATGCTGCTCTTCCATGTCCAGCTTCTGGAGCCACAGGATAAACTCTTTGATTTTCATTTTGCTTTTATTTTTTAGCTCCCTGCCCCGGCTGATGCTTTCATAGGCCTCCATAAATTCTTTGATGATTATTCCGGTGCTCCAGCCGTCCAACAATATATGATGGTTGGTAATGATCATTTCCAGGGCATCCCCCGGCAGCTCGACCAAAGTGATCCTGAAAGGGTTTT
>JAEXXN010000508.1 GCA_023405875.1 Bacillota bacterium
TTATCGCTACCAGCAGAAGCGCCCAGAAGGATTCTTTGAAGGAAGCCCATACCGCTTTGATTTCAAATGGAGTATCATCCTTCGGCACTCCTTCTTTTTTTGCCACATAATAGCTGACGGCCATTTGACCCAGGCCGCAAAGTATTCCCGGTATTATGCCCCCCAAAAAGATCTTGCCGGTAGACAGTCCCAGGGTACCCGCTATAATGACCATCGGAATGCTCGGCGGCAGTATTATGCCTATTGTGGAGGAAATTGCCGTAACCGCTACTGTGAATTTCTTGCTGTATCCCTTTTTGACCATCTGAGGCATAAGCAATGCGCTCTCATATGCAGTATCGGCAGCGGCAGAACCTGAAACGCCGGCAAAAATCATACTGGTCAGAACATTTACGTGAGCGAGGCCGCCGGTTATATGTCCCACTATAGAGTATGAAAAGTCAATAAGACGGCGGCCGATCCCACCTGTTCCCATTACAAGTCCCGAGAATGTGAAAAGGGGAATAGCAAGGAGAGCAAAGGAATTCATGCCCTCAAAAACACGCTGTCCGATGGTTACCATATTGCTTCCGCCAATAAATATGATTCCCAATGCGGATGAAAGGCCCATAGAAACAGCGATGGGCGCACCAAGTGCCATCAGTATGAAAAAGCTTATCATTAAAAAAGCAATCATTCCTCTATCCCGCCTTTCTTATCTGGGCTGAACTCCGTAATCACACTAATGATGGCGGAAACCGCACTCAATAGGGATAACACAGGCAAGGGCCAATATATGTACGACATTTTAAGCGACTGCATGGTAGAAATGACCTGCTTGGATTTAGCGGCAAGCAGGAATGTGCCATAAGCCAGGAACAGATAAAAGAGGCAGACCGTAACACCTACAATTACTTTGGAAACCAACAGCCCGCGCCCTCTGAGCAGCTCGTCGATGGCCTCGATCCGCAGATGCTCTGACGAAACGCTCAGGCTGATGCCTGCAATGCATACCGCCCATAAGTTCAGATATTGTGAAGCCTCCATATACCATTGGATACCACCGCCCGTGAAACGGGCAACTACATTATAAGCAAGAATTATTGCCATTACAGCAATAAGGAAAGCTGATACAGTAGTCGCTATTTTGTCAATTGTTTTCTGCAACTTCAGCATAATATTCTCCGTTCCTTTCATTTACACCCCGCCTAACAGAGTTTTATATCTCAGCGGCAGCTATTTATTCTCAGCCAGCCATTTGTTCAAATCGTCCTGCAGCTCGTATTTCTTTGAATACTCATCCACTACGCTTTTGGTTGCTTCTACGAAAGGAGCAAGGTCAGGCTGGAGTATTGTCATACCGCCTTCATTTTCAAGCTTGCTGATGAAATCCTCAGTCATTTTCCTGTTGAGCTCACGGTTATATTTCTCCGACTCTTTTGCTGCTGCGGCCACAATCTCCTGCTGTGATGCACTCATTTTCTTCCAGGTATTTTCCGAAATAGTGAAGCACATGCCGGAGTATATGTGGTTGGTGATCGAAAGATAGGCTTGAACTTCATAAAGCTTGTTGTTATATATTACCGGGATAGGATTCTCCTGTCCGTCATAGGTATTTTGCTGGAGTGCCATATAGAGCTCCGAGAAGGCCAGGGGCTGCGGATTTGCTCCCAATGCCCTCATAGTTCCCATAATAACAGGGTTTTCAGGAGTACGGATAAGCATGCCCTTCATGTCTTTGGGTTCTTTTACCTGTATCTTGGAAGCGGTAACACAGCGGAAACCGTTGTCAAAATGTGCAAGTACCCGCATATTCTGATCAATCATAAGCTCTTCAATTTCGGCAACGATGTCGCTGTCCATGAAAGCCCATGCTTCATCGAAATTTTCAAACAGGAAAGGAAGTGCGGATATTCCCATCTTGGGCTCATATGTAGAAAAATTACTTGCGTCGGTGATGACCACGTCGACAGTACCCGAATCCAGGGCCAGGGCTTCTATCAGCGCAGCGTCGCCGCCCAACTGTCCGGAAGGATATATCTCTACTTTTACTGAGCCGCCGGTCTTTTCCTCTACGATCTCTTTAAACCGTACTGAGGCTATACCGCGGGGGTCCTGGTCATTTGTGCTGTAACCTATCTTGATAGTAACCTGGGGATCAGAAGCTTCACTTTTCTGTCCTGGGGAACCTTCCGTTGAGACAGCTCCTTCAGTAGAAGGGGGTGCGCCGCAGGCTGTGGTTAAAATCAGCATGGCACAGAGTAGAAAAGCGAGAGATTTCTTCATGTTTTTCTTCCTCCTTTATTGTTTGGATGCTTTATTTATTGTTATTTCCGCAGCACTCCTCATACTGCGGTAACAATATTTATGGTTATTCTATGAAGCCGTGTGTCTTAAAGCTGTGCGGCGGCTTCCCGCACTGCGGAGACACCGAACCTGATGCTTGAAAAAACCGGGAGCCCCAAGGCTGCGGAAACTGCATCCTCGGCGTAGGCCATTGAGCCCTGGGCAAAAAGAAGCACATCCACCCTTTCCCTCACCTTTGATGCGGTATCTACCAGCATTTGCTTGAACTGCTCCTGGTCAAGGCCGAATGCGCCCTCTGCCAATGCATCAACAAGAACGACTTCTTTTCCTAAAATATCAGCACAATCCTGTATCAAACGTTTAGTCGGTTCCAGAGTAGTGGGCAGTGTGGCCACTACACCAATACGGCTGCCTGACCGGACGGCTGCCATAGCCATATCCTCATCTATACGGACAAATTTGACCCCGGTCATCTCGTACAAGGGCTTTGCAAGCTTGGCTACGTCGCCTACGGATGAACAAATATTCAACAAGATGTCCGCTCCGTCCTTTACTCCCTGTTCATACAAATCCATCAGGCGCCGGGCGCAGCCGGCAGTCACGTATCCGTTTTCTCGGGCCTCCTGTAAAATACTAGGGTCCTGATAGCTCATCACTTGTAGGTCCATTCCTGAAAACCTGCTGTTAAGCTGACTGTTGACCATTTCAATCAATTCCGGAGTAGTACTGGTATAGACTGCTGCAATTTTCATAATAAACTATCCTTCCTTTATCATCATATTGTTCAACGTAGGATGTTTACATTTATACTATCAAGATACCTCACTTTTGTCAATAGTATGATTGACTCCAGCCTATAAACTTATTTTCTGTTAAAGCCTCAGATAGAAATTCAGGTACAGAAACTCATAAGCTTAAATCTCTTTGTTCTGTACCTGACACCATTATTTCATATAAGGGCAAAATAACCCGCCTTGGGGCTATTCAACGTTGAGAGCCATACCGGCTGAAGCTTCCTGATGCTTTTCGGCACTTTCATCGGTTACTTTGCCTACTGTAGTTCTCAGCGGAAGCTCTTTAAGGAAGAACGTAAGCACCAGAGCCACAGCCATAAGAATCGCTCCTGTCAGAAATACGCTGGATAATGCTGATGCTAAAGCTTGCCTCAACGCTTCGGTAAGCTGAACAAAAACTAGCTGGGCGGGTGCCGGAAGACTGTTTTGTATTGCGCTTAGCTTTGAGGGATCAAGCAGCAGTTGTGGATTAAGCGATTGAACCAAATTTTCAGACACACCCTGTTCCAGCCCTGCAAAACTGATTCCTCCTCCGTGAGAAGCTATGAGCCCATTCATTTTATCCGCTATGTTTGTGGAAAGAACAGTCCCCATCACCGCGATACCTATGGTCCCTCCAAGGCTCCGGAATAATTGAACGGAAGCTGTGGCAACGCCCAGGTCCTTCGGATCAACGACATTTTGAACGGCAAGCATAAATACAGGCATACCGAGACCAAGACCGAAGCCAAATATTATCATGCTGAGTACGGCGACAGGAATACTCTTCATTACAGTCATGATCAGCATGCCAAGCACCATAACAGCCATTCCGATAAGGGCAAGGCTTTTATACCTGCCTGTTTTTGTCATCTGGCGCCCGGTATAAGCACTCAACGCAAGCATGCTTATTGACATGGGCATTGTGACATAGCCGGCGTAAGTCGGAGAAACTCCCATGACCCCCTGGACATAAAACGGCATATACATGAGGGCTCCCATCATACCGGCATTCATAATAAATCCGATGATATTGGAAATGGTCACTACGCTGCTTTTAAATAAAGTCAGCGGGAGGACCGGAGTTTTTACCTTTGTCTCGGTAAAGATAAAGAGGGCTAAAGCTGCCGAGGTGAAAGCGAAAAGGCCTAATATCACCGATGAATTCCAGGAGTACTTTGTGCCGGCCCAGGAGAACGCAAGAAGCATCGGGACAATTGTCAGGGTCAGCAGCAAGGAACCCGGATAATCAATAGATTGAGCTTCCTGCCTTTCCACTTTTGGGAATAGAACCAGAATCATAAAGAAGGCGATGACTCCAAGGGGCAGAAACAGCCAGAATACCCAATGCCAATCCAAATGATCTACGATATATCCACCAAGTCCCGGTCCAACGATACTGGACATTCCGAATACGGCGCTCATTATCCCGGACCACCGCCCTCTTTCACGGGGGGAGAACAAGTCACCAATAGCGGTATACGCCGTCGCCATGATAATACCTGCTCCAAGCCCTTGAATTCCACGGTAGATAATTAAATGAATGATATCTTTGGAAGTTCCTGAAAGAAAGGCTCCCGCCATAAATATCACAATTCCTGATAAAATAAAATACTTCCGCCCATAAATATCTGAAAGCTTCCCGACCAGAATGGTAGAGATGGTTGAAGTCAAAAGATATATTGTAATAATCCAGGTGTAGTAGTCCATCCCCCCAAGCCTGGCTATAATGCGGGGTAAGGCCACTCCTACTATCGTCTGGTTGATGGAAGAAAAGAACATTGCTGTTATTATTGCTGCCATGATTGTGATTTTGCGTTTTTGCGATAAATGCTCCATAAAATATTCTCCTTGCTTTTGCATAGATTACCATGTATTTATTGCTCTTGTTGTTCAAGATTATCTGAAATTTTATTGTAAATTCGGATCAGATGTTGAATATCCTCATCCGGAAGGCCCTGAAAAAACTTTATTGTGACCTTGTTTTGCTTCTCGGACATAGACTTTATGAGTTCCTTACCTTTTCCTGTAATTTCCAGGTAAACAATCCTGCGGTCTTCTTTGTCCCCCTTGCGCTCTGCATAGCCTTCCGCAACCAGTTTATCCGAGGAGCAGGTAACAGCTCCGGGAGTTATCTGAGTCAGCTCTGCAAGCTGCGCTGCTTTTTGAGGCCCCGAATGGTCAAGGCTTCTCAAAATGAGATATTGGGAATGATTTATTCCGCGGAGTTGATTGTTCCACTCTTTTTTCATTTTCTTTAAAATCTGATAAAATATTTCGAGCAGTTTTTCTTGATCTTTCATGATATACTCCTTTAGTTCTAAACATTTTAATACTAAACTATTTAGTTGCGAACATTTTATATTATATTCTTTTTTATTAATAATATCAATCTAAAAATATAACCAGCAGAGATAGTTCTCTCAATACTATAAGCTTTTTCCACGGCTTGCAACCTTTGTTCAGCCTTGCTGTCGTGCCCGTATCTGATATTAATAAGGTGACAGGCCGGCACCTGACCTGAACTGAAAAATTTGCATAAACCTGATAGGTTTTTTATAATATTTTCGAATTAATATATAGAAGCGCTTCAAACTTGTAAATTAAAGAAGGTGAACAACATAGAAGCTGATGAACAGATTGTTAGAGGGATCATAAGCAAGGATAAAAATGCACTTGCTCTACTGGTTGACTCATATGGCAGCCTTATCAAATCAATTGTCGGTTATCATTTGTCAACCCTTAAGCTCTACCAGGAGGAGTGCATCAATGATGTTTTATTATCCATTTGGCAAAACATGAAAAAGTTCGATAGCGGTAAAAACTCTTTGAAAAATTGGATAGGTGCAATCTGTAAATATAAATGTATTGATTATAAACGTAAGCATTATAGGGAAATCTGTTTTGAAGAGTTAGACGAAAATATTCCTGATAATGAAGACAAACTTGACAGTATTCTGACCAACGAAATCAACAGCTTGCTGGAGGGACTGGCGCCAAAGGACAGAGAGCTTTTTTACAGGCACTACATATTGGGCGAAAAGGTAGAGCAAATTGCAGAGCAGATGTCAAATAAGCCTTCGGTCCTTTATAACAGGCTGTCGCGGGGAAGAAAAAAATTGAGACAAATCCTTCAAAGGAGTGAATTTTAATGAAAAATGAATTTGACTATTTAAACAATGTTAAGGTTGATTTCTCGGAGTATGACCTTGGAGAATTAACAGCCCTGGAGCGTACAAAAATGATAAATGCCGTATCCAGGGGCAAAACCAGGCTTTGGATGAAGGCGGCAAGCATAGCTGCTTGTTTGACGATCATTATCACACTTAATCAATCGGTATATGCTCAGAGTGTAATAAATGATATCGTTAAAAGCATTTCAACCGGTTTCAATCATTTTGTCCAGGTGGATAGCGCAAATATAGAAATAGAGCTTCCTGAAGAACTAAAACTGTATGACAAAAATGGGATACCCCTGACTACTTATCGCAGCGGTGAAGTGGCATATACAAAAGACGGAGAGTTCATTGCAAATGTGTCTGAATATGCTTTGGAAAACTTCAACATAAGCCTGGAGGCAGAAGATGACAGAAGCATATCTATTAAAATCTCAGGTAAACATATGGATGATCCTATAGCAGCAGGCAGCAATGAAAACAGGCTTATCATAAATGATGAAACAGGAGTCT
>JAEXXN010000589.1 GCA_023405875.1 Bacillota bacterium
GAATATAGGGCTGGGTAGCCTGTTCTTTGACCTGCATGGGTTGGTACAGAAGGAAGAACTGCTGCTTTTTCCGGCAGCCGTTGAGAGCCTTGAGGAACAGGAATTTCTGGAGATGCAGAAGCAGAGCCTGGAATACGGCTTTCCCTTCATAGAAAGGCCGGCAGCAGAGTATCAGGAGAAAGAAACCGCTTCAGTTCTTAAAGAGGGCTATTTATTGAAAACAGAGACAGGAGTGCTGGACCTTGAGCAGATCATGCTCATATTCAATACTCTGCCTGTAGATATGACCCTGGTTGATGAAAACAACAAGGTAAGATTCTTTACAAGGCCGAAGGACAGGATATTTCCCAGGTCCCCTGCGATAATAGGCAGAAATGTGGAGAATTGCCATCCACCGGAAAGCGTGCATGTGGTGAAGGAGATAATTGAAAGCTTCAGAACAGGAAAGCAGGATAATGCAAGGTTCTGGATCGAGCTTAGGGGTAAAAAGATAATGATACAGTATTTTGCCCTCAGGGATTCCGGGGGCATATACAAGGGAGTACTTGAGGTAAGCCAGGATATAACTGAAATCACCGGGCTTGAAGGAGAGAGAAGGCTGCCTGATTGGGGAAAATGATCAGAAATATACGGCAATAAATATTCAGACGGGAGTGGAGATATGTTTCGTACTATTGTTTGGTTCGTTTACTTCTGGATTTATCTTATAAAGATTTTACCGGAGTATTTCAAGGTGAATAATTTGCTGAAGAAGGGAAAGATTAAAGAACGGGACATGCTGGTTGCTTCGGTAGCGTCCAAATGGGCCAGGGATCTGTTGAAATTGGCAGGCGCCAGGGTGAAGGTGACAGGGGCTGGAAATGTGCCTGCAGACCGGGCAGTTCTGTTTGTGAGCAACCACCAGGGGAATTTTGACATACCGATATTGTTGGGCTGTATTGATAAACCCAAGGCATTTATTGCAAAGATTGAAATTCTGAAGCTGCCGCTGATACGCACCTGGATGAAGCAAATGAACTGCGTATTTATGGACAGGCAGGATATGCGCCAATCCCTGAAGGTGATGAATGAGGCCACGGAATATCTGAAGCAGGGCTACTCAATGGTAATTTTCCCGGAAGGTACACGCTCAAAGGGTGAAGCAATGGGAGAGTTCAAGGCCGGAAGTCTCAGGCTTGCGATAAAGGCAGGGGTCCCTATTGTTCCTGTTACCATCAAGGGCAGCTATAAATTAATGGAAGAGAACGGTTTTGCAATAAAGCCGGCAGAAGTAGAGGTAGTAATATCAGAGCCTATTGAGACCAAAGGCCTCACAAAAGAGCAGGCTAACGGGCTGAATGAGGAAGTATACTCAATTATTGCAGGCAATGCAGTCCATAGATAAGAATAAAGGAGGGTGATGAAAGCTGTATAGGATTTTGATTGTAGAGGATGACAAGACCATATCAAGGATTATGGAGGAAAATCTGGAGAAATGGGGTTACAGGTCAGAGCGTATCTCTGATTTCAGCGATATCCTTCCGGTTTTTACCTCCTTTGAGCCTCATCTTGTATTGCTTGACATCAATCTACCCTATTATGACGGTTTTTACTGGTGCGCAAAAATAAGAGAGCTTTCCAACCTGCCCATTGTTTTTCTTTCCTCCAGGGATGCGGACAGTGATAAGATCCGCGCAATTTCACAGGGCGGAGACGATTATATAGAAAAACCCTTTTCCATGGATCTGCTTATTGCAAAAATATCCGCAATGCTTAGAAGGGCTTATTCCTACAGTGACCAGGCCCTGAATGTGCTCCAGTATAAGGATATGGTGCTGAATCTGGAAAGGCTGCAGGTGTTCTGCGGAGATAAGGAAATTGAGCTGACGAGAAACGAATGCAGGATATTATCCCTGTTGATCAGAAATCATGGGAATCTGGTCACTCGTATCCGCATCATGAAGGATCTGTGGGAGGACGAGAGCTTTGTTGATGAAAATACTCTTACTGTCAATGTGAACCGCTTGAGAAGGAAGCTTGAGGAAATAGGTCTTGGAGAGGTTGTAAAGACAATCAAAGGGGAAGGATACAGATTGCTATGAGTATAATTGATTATATAAAGGAAAGATGGATAACCTATGTATTTATCCTCTTTGCCTTTTTATTTTCCCTCATGGTCTATTTGCTGGACAGCAGCTTCAACATCAGAGAATCAAACGCCAGCTATATCGTGATGGGCTGGGGCTTGTGCTTTGCTGCTTTTGTATTGATTGACTACTGGATACTGAAGCATCGTGTCAAGGCCTTCAGAGAGTATTGCAGGCTTAATGCAGCCTCAGAATATGCGGATAGGTTCACTTATCCCATGGACAGAGAGTACGCTAGGCTTGTACACGATATTGCAGCAGCAAATGAAGCCTTCAAAGCAGAGATGGGTACCAAAGCGGCAGAAGAAATGGAATTCGTCACAAAGTGGCTTCATGACGTCAAGGTTCCCATCTCTGCTGCAAGGCTTATATTGGAAAATAATGAGGGCAAGCTTCCCGGGGATTTATATAAGGATATTTATACGGAAATTTTTTCCATTGAGGAATCGATACAGAGAGTCTTCTATGAAATGAAAACCAACCGTCTTTTTGATGATTACAGGATAGCAAGAGTCAGCACCAAGAGACTGATATCCCAGGCACTGAAAGGCTACTCAAATTTTTTCAGCTATAAAAGGATTGCAATATCCATCCGGGGCGAGGATCATGAGGTACTGACCGATGAAAAGTGGAGCGGCTATATTTTATCCCAGATCATTTCCAATGCAGTGAAGTATTCTCCTGAGGGAGGCAGTATCGAGATAAGTACCGGTAAGGATGAAAAGGGAATCTCTATTTCCATAAAGAACAAAGGTAAAGGCATATTGGAAAAAGATCTTGAGAATGTATTCAGGAAGGGCTATACCTCATCAGAGAACAGGGCGGGGCTGAAAGCCACAGGCTATGGACTGTACCTTTCGAAAAAACTGAGCGATATGCTGGGGCACAGTCTGTCGGCACAATCGGAGTATAATGAATATGCCGTGTTCAGCCTGGCCTTTGCAGAAAATGAAACAATATACAAGGTGACAAAAATGTAAGCTTTGCGGGAAAAGTGTAAGCCGGTTCGATTTCAGCCGGCTTACGTGCTGTGTATAATGGACTCAAAAGCAAAGGAGGTAATTCAATGCAGTTGATAAAGGTTGAAGGTATAAGTAAAATTTATGGAGCCGAAAAAAGCTCCAAAAAATACACAGCACTGAAAAACATAAGCTTTGAGGTGAACCGGGGGGAGTTTATCGGTGTAATGGGGGCATCCGGCTCCGGTAAGACAACTCTTTTGAATATCCTGGGAAGTATAGACAGGCCGACTACGGGCAGGTTTATAATGGACGGGAAGGATATATCCGATCTTAATAAAAACCAGCTTGCAAAGTACAGAAGGGACAATATCGGCTTTATATTCCAGGACTACAACCTGCTGGAAACAATGACCCTCAGGGAGAATATCATATTGCCCATAGCCCTTAACGGTGCGGATGCTGATATCATTGAAGAAAAGCTTCTCACTCTCGCCAATGATCTGGGTATCACCAAGGTGCTTGACAAGTATCCCTATGAGGTATCAGGAGGAGAGCAGCAGCGTGCTGCCGCATGCCGTGCGCTTATAAATGATCCCAAGCTGATTCTGGCGGATGAACCTACCGGGAGCCTTGATTCAAAATCCGGAAAGGACCTGCTCAATCTTCTGACCTTCATAAATACTGAATATAAGGCGACTGTTCTTATGGTGACTCATGATGTTTTTGCTGCAAGCTATTGCCGGAAGATCATGTTCATACGTGACGGGGAGATATACAATGAGCTGTATGCAGCCGGTGACAAAAAACAGTTCTTTGATTCGATAATAGATGTCATGAGCGTACTCGGAGGGGAAAGAAAATGAAGCTGATCACACTGGCACTGCGCAATATAAAGCTGAATCTCAAGAAGTACATAATGTATTTCTTTTCAATGAGCTTCAGCGTATTTACCACCTATACCTTCCTCTCCCTCATGGATAATGAATATGTAAAAATGGCTTTTGAATTCGATGTCCGCTACAAAGTCCTGCTTACCAGCTTTGGCATCATAATCCTGGTTTTTGTGCTTTTCTTTCTGATAAGCTCTAACAACAGCTTTATAAGAGCCAGGAAAAAGGAGCTGTCCACCTACTCCCTGTTCGGGATGACAAATTGGATGATAGGGAAGCTTCTTTTTATTGAAACGATGCTTGTGGGTATTGCCGCCCTTTCCATAGGTATTGCCGTGGGCATATTTTTTTCAAAGCTTATGGCAATGTTTTTACTGAAGCTGTCCCTGGCAAATTTTGTCGGTGATATTTCCTTTTCCATCGGATTAAGCTCCATCGTAATAACCGACCTGATTTTCCTTTCGATATTCTGCATCATGGGGCTGTCGGGGCTGCGGGTAATAAGCAGCTTCGAGCTGGTCGATCTGTTCAAAGCGGAGAAAATGGCTGAAGGCAGGTCTGAGGGCTCGATACCTATGCTGGTTTTATCACTGCTGCTGATTGGAGTAGGCTATTTTATAGCATCAGTACGAAATCCTTACATTATCGTTATTGGTGCAATACCTATACTTGTATTTGTAATAACAGGCACTTATCTATTCTTCCTGGGAGGCTTGCCCAAGGTGCTGAGCATTGTAAAACGGAACAGGAGAACCTATTACCGGGGTGTTAATCTTGTCTCTACCTCAGCCTTTTCCCACAGGATGAAGTCCATAGCCTCTGTCATGGCGACCATTACAGTGCTGTCGGCAGTAGCGACCACGGCAATTGCAACAGGCTTCACCCTGTACAGCAATGCCGAGAACAATACCTATGCAAACAACGGCTTTGATATGTATTTTTACGGCGGGCAGGAAAAGCTTCTGGGCGGAATACATGAAATTTTTGAGAGAAATAATGTGAAAGTTACAGAAGAGTATACCACTACGTTGTATGAGGCCTCTCCGGAGCTGAACACCATTATGGTCGGAGAGAGCGCATTTCTATCCCCGGGACAGCATTTCAGGATATATTCCCAGTCTGATTACAACCTGCTTACGGCTATCTCCAAGGGAGATCTGAAGCCGGTTGAAATACAGGCGGGTGAGGGGGCATACATCTATCCCTATTCAACGGAGAATATAGAAAGCGCCATGCTGGGACAGACACTGGGTTTTTCCGGCAGGACCATTGCCGTAACGTCTGTAATAAGGTCGGGAGTTGGGGGCTTCGGAACAGATCATACTTTAGTAATAAGTGATGACGAATTTGGAGAGCTTATCGGGAGCGGTGACGTCCTGCGGGCTGATGGAAGCGGAAAAAGCTACTGGCAGGCAACTGTGTTCAATTATGAGAATGCCCTGACGTCCGGGAAGCTGGATGCTGAATTGAAGCAACTGCTGAAGAGCAGTGCGGCAGGGCATAGGACAGCATACGGACTTTACAATGAATCCATGCAAATGTTCGGACTGATCTGCTTTATAGGATTTTTCATGAGTGCGGTATTTATACTTATGACGGCCAGCCTTCTGTACTTCAAGCAGGTTATGGCAGCAGAAGAGGAAAAGCACCAATACGTCATGCTCAGGAAGATCGGTATGGATGGCCAGACAGAAAGGAAGCTGATAGCAAGAAGGCTGCTGCCTGTTTTCTTCATACCTCTTGCAGCGGGGATATCCCACAGTATATTTGCAATGAAAACGGCGGATACAGTGGTTTTTTCAAATATGATCTCAGCAGGGAACTCATACCTCACTGTGCTTGCTTTTTCCTCGGTAATGTATGGTGTTTACGGAATAGTATACGGAATATTCTATCTCATTACCAAAGGACAGTATGCAAGGATAGTAAGATAGGAGCATAAGCTGTGCCGCTGTTTAAAAAATGAAAAAATAAAAATCTGTTAAATAGACTCTACCATACCTTCAAAAACTGCGATATAATGAAATAAAGCTCTTATAACAATGGGATTATACCTTGAAGTCCTTGCTCAGCATGGCCGCACAGCGGCTGGGAGAGGGACTCCGGTACGTTGGACCTCATATAGGTTTGGCGGTTATTAATCTAAAGAATTCAGGAGGGGATAACATGGCGGATAAGGGTCAGAAACCGAAGGCAGAGGAAAAGAAGAAACCAAAAGAGGATAAGGTAAAGAAGGAAAAGAAGAAATACACATAAATTTATATTATAACGAGGTAAAAGCTGTCCCTCACTTCTATAAGCGGAGGGTAGCGCTTGATTTATTTACCAGGCGGTGAGCATATCCCCCGCCTTGTTGAAACGCTCGGGTAGGTTTTTGCAAGTGTGCAAAAAACCTCATTAAAATCTTGTTATAATTGTCTGCAGATGATGACAGAGAGTAAGACCTTGAAATAAGTAACTTATAACATTCGATGAACTCAAGGGGTTTAAGGTAGCTTAAACCCCTTTTACCTACCATTGATTATCGATATAAATATATTTGCTAAGGGGGATATATAAATATGAAAGGCTGTATAAAATGGACAGCAATCCTTCTTGCCTTAATCCTTGTCGCTTTATTAGCATTCAAGCTTGGACTTTTCAATCTGGACAGTACTTTTACTTTTAAAAATCAGGAAGAAAAAGACTCTGTGTTGATAACCGAGAGAATAGAAAAACTGTGCAGTCTTGCATCGGTAAAATATAATTACCAGGAGATACTGGATTACTCCAACACTGTCAAGTTGGGGGAAATGAAGCTGCCCTTCGGCATGGGTGAGAAAAAAGTGCTGATAACCTACAGGGCTTATGTTAATGCCGGATGCCGTCTGATAAGGTTTGAAAAAATAAGTGACGGGCACATCAAGGTTTATCTGGGAGAAGGCCAGATACTGGATAACGTTCTTGAGCTGGACAGTATAAACATCTATGATATGCAGCAGGGAATGTTCAACAGGTTCAATATCGGAGACGACACTGCGCTGATAAACGAAGATATGAAAAAGTACGTGGAAGAAAACAGGGAAGAGATCGGCACTGCAGCGGAGAACAATGCAGAAGAGCTGATAAAGGGCTTTTTGCAGACGATAGGCTATGAAAATATAGAGGTTGTTTTTCAGCCTCAGTTCTAGTGCTTGTTAATACAGCAAATATCCAGAAGGGATATGCATTGCGAGGCACTTGTGCGGAAATATCAAGGTACATTAAAATACAGAAGAGAAGTTATGATTTGGGGTGAAAGAATATGAGTTCACAGAAAAGAGCCGAGGATTACGGAATAACAGTCGGCGAGCTGCCCAAGGGGAGGCTCAATAAAATAACCGACGTTGCCGGGCTTCGGGTAGGCCACTGTACTATTGACACTGAAGAGAGCAAAACAGGTGTTACGGTATTGATCCCCTCGGAGGAGAATGTCTTTATAAATAAGCTGGTTGCAGCTTCCTATGTATTGAACGGCTTTGGGAAATCCCTGGGACTGGTGCAGGTGGACGAGCTGGGGAGCCTGGAGTCTGTCATTGCGCTGACCAATACCCTGAATGTGGGACTTGTTCATGACGCAGTGGTAGAGTACATGCTGGAGGAAGGCAAAAAGGCCGGAGTGGAAATAGAGTCCATCAATCCCCTGGTATTTGAATGCAATGATGCTTATCTGAACGATATCCGGCTGAGAGCTGTTAAAAAGGAGCATGTATTTGAAGCCATAAAGAGTGCGGTGGAGGACTTTGAGGAAGGGGACACAGGAGCAGGAAAGGGAATGAGCTGCCACCACCTTAAGGGGGGCATAGGCTCTGCCTCAAGGATCGTTACCCTGGATGGAAAGGCTTATACCGTAGGGGTATTGGTGCTTTCCAATCACGGAAGACTGAAGGACCTGACCATCAACGGGAGTGGCATCGGCGCCAGAATACACAAGGCCCTTGAGGCAGAAAGCCATGAGGACAAAGGCTCAATTATTTCAATCATTGCCACTGATATACCCCTTGACAGCAGACAGCTGGGAAGGATATGCAAACGGGCAGGTGTCGGTCTGGCAAGGCTGGGCTCATATATAGGGCACGGAAGCGGTGAGATAATGCTTGCCTTTTCCACTGCAAATGTGCTGAAAAGCGATACGGGCAGGGATATGATCGATATGAAGCTGCTGCGGGAGGACAAGCTTGATACCGTTTTCAGGGCAGCAGCGGAATGTGAGGAAGAGGCTGTACTGAACTCAATGCTTACGTCGGGGAAGGTAAAAGGAACAGCCGGCAGGACCCGGCAAACCCTCAGGGATTACCTGAATATGCTATAGGTCAGAATAATTTAGTCTGTTGTGCCGGTTGATAACAAGTTAAATCAAATCTCACGGATAGGGACGGAGACAATATGGATATGGAAAAGCTTTCATCAGGCCTGGTTGATATAACAACACTGTCTGATGAGTTTGAAATAGAAATGAAATATGCCTCGGAAGATAATTTTATCGGAAAAAAGATATATCCGATCCCGCTTTGCGCCATGCAGCTGTCTACTGCCCGTAAGCTTATCGGGGCCAACAGCGAGCTTCTTCAGAGGGGGATGAGGATAAAGATATGGGATGCATACCGGCCTTTGTCCGCCCAGAGGATAATGTGGGAGGTAATGCCTGTAGACGATTTTGTCGCAGATCCTGCTAAGGGAGGCTCTATACATAACGGAGGCTTCGCTGTGGATGTCACACTTGTTGATCTGGAAGGAAAAGAGCTTGAAATGCCTACAAAATTCGATGATTTTTCAGAAAAGGCCTCCAGAAACAGTACATCAATGAGCAAAGCCGCAGCCGTCAACTTGTCAATATTGACCGATGTAATGAAAAGACATGGGTTCAGTGCTATCAACACCGAGTGGTGGCATTACTATGATGAGGCTCTGGAGGAGAGGATACCCCTTGATATCCCACTTGAGGAGCTGGCAGACAGATAATATCCCTTGATAAGGTTAAATTCAATTAAATACGAGGAGGTGATGTCATGGGCAAGTACGATATGCTCAAGCTGGAGAATCAGTTGTGTTTTTCACTGTATGCAGCCTCCAGGGAAATTATAAAGCTCTATAAACCGTTGCTTGACAAATATGAGCTTACGTATACCCAGTACATTGTAATGCTGGTCATGTGGGAAGAGGAAAGGATATCCTTCAAAAAAATGGGGCAGAAGCTTCACCTGGACTCAGGCACCCTCACTCCTGTCCTGAAAAAGCTGGAGAAGCTGCAATTTATAAACAAATTCAGGGATAAGGAAGACGACAGGAATGTAATCCTGGAGCTTACCGAAAAGGGAAGTGCGCTTAAGGATGAGATCCTTGAGGTGCCGGAAGCAATATATTGCAGGATCGGCGGAGCACCGGAGGAGCTGGTCCAGTTGAAGAGAAATCTGGATGACCTGTTGACAAAGCTGTAGCGGTTATAGAACGCTGCAGCTTTTGTTATATACGATTAAAAAAGGCGATCCATGATTGCCCGTTATTTCAAATAAACAGTATGCTATAATTAAGCAATAAAGATGATTTATGGGGGCAGGATTTACAATGGAAGTTAAAAGTGCATTGACAAAGCTGAAAAGAAAGGTCCCTTACGGCTGGGATCTGAATATATACAGGGGCTGCCGGCATGGCTGCAAATACTGCTATGCAATGTATTCCCACCAATATATCGGCAATGATGATTTTTTCAAGGATATATATGTGAAGGAGAACATTGTTGAGCAGTTGGAAAAAGAGCTTGCCTCAGACAAATGGAAGAGAGAGGTAATAAATATAGGAGGCGTGACAGACAGCTATCAGCCTGCGGAGGCGAAGCATCAGCTTATGCCCCGGATATTGAAGCTTCTGATAAAATATAAGACTCCTGCGATTATTTCTACAAAGTCCAGGCTTATTTTAAGGGACTATGAGCTTATAGACGAGTTATCACGTATAACCTATATAAATGTTGCGGCAACAATAACGACTATGGATGAGCAGGTACGCTCAAAGATAGAACCCGGTGGTGCAAGCAGCCTTGAACGGTTCCAGGTGCTTAAGGAATTCAGGAAGACAAATGCCAGCACAGGCCTGCATGTGATGCCCATAATTCCCTATATAACGGACAAGGAAGAAAATTTTGACGGGCTTTTTGCTGCCGCTGGGGAGTGCGGTGTACACTATGTGCTTCCCGGAACGCTCTACCTCAGAGGGACTACCTACAAGAATTTCATGGCTTTCATAGAGAGGGAATTCAGTGATGTTGCACCTGAAATAAAGAAGCTGTACAAAACCGGCAGCGCAGGAAACGAATACAAGACCGTTCTTTATGAAAAAGTGAACCGCCTGCGGGATAAATACGGCCTTTCAAGCAGCTACAGTAAACCGATGAAGGAAAAGCTAAAATACTATTAGAAGACTATCATCCGGTCTGCAAGAATATTTCTGTCTTGAAATTTATAGATCGTACTGCATATAATATTAAAGAGGACTTACCTTGAAACGCAATAGGAGGTATAAAGATGCTGGTAAAACTTGATAAAGGCTATGAAGACTATAGGACTGAAAGGAAGCTGAAAAGCAAATGGTCTGAGATAGAGGATTATGGTATAGCAGAGCTTGTACATATTATTTTTGATTATAGTGAGGGTGTAGCTGTTACGGCTGAAGTTGACGACGGAACCGTATGCCTTAACCTGTATGAAGGCATACCCTATGAGTATGAGGGCCGGCTGCATACCCTTGCAAAGGCATACATAGATATCGAGAACAATATTATATTCTCAACCCCTGCCGGTGAACTGTTCATATATGAGACAGGGGTGATAGATGCCGACGATCCGAGGCATGTTTTTGGAAATGATTAGTTTTGTCTCAGTATAGCAAAGTCCTGATGCTTGATGCATCAGGACTTTGTTTCTTTATTCCACAGAAATTGTCTGGCTGCTTTCCCACAAGCCGTGGATATTACAGTAGGATACTGCGTATACGCTTCCGGACTTTTTCAGCTTCAATTGTGTAAGTCCTACAGGGTCTGTAAAGGTCTCTCCCTCTCCATGGGCAGAGAAATTGAAGCTGGCGATCTCAGCGGGAAATTTTGAACCCTCAGGCTGGAAAAAGACCTTGATCCATACAATGTGATGCTCAAAGGTATTGGGATGCGGGACCGCGTCGCCGATTGATACCTTTATTTCAAAAGGAGTATCAGCTTTTACCTTTTCAGGGCAGTGAATGACAGGTACATGTTTTTCGCCCTTCCAGTCGCCTGATTGAATTGTCTGGCTTATCATACTCATAATTTTCACCATCCTTTGAATTTATTAACTTAATTATACCCTATTTAGTATATAAAAAGTAATAGCCAATTTATCCGTTAATAATTATACCTCCATTGACATGAAGGGTTTGACCGGTAACATAGGTGGAATGGGCAGAAGCCAGGTAAACATATGCCGGTGCCAATTCCACAGGCTGGCCGGCCCGCCTCATAGGCGTATCCAGACCAAAGTGTGCAATGTGCTCAGGTCCGTAGCAGGCAGGATTCAACGGGGTCCATATGGGGCCGGGGGCAACGGCATTGACCCTGATACCGTCCTCTACCAGCTGGAGCGCAAGAGATCTGTTGAAGGAGACTATGGCACCTTTGGTGGAGGAATAGTCGATAAGGGTCTTTTCTCCTTGATATGCAGTAATAGAGGCTGTATTGATTATTGTATCTCCGCATTCCATATGAGGCAGCGCGAAGTATGGGTGATAAAGCGGAAAAAAACCGTCATAACTTGCGACAAAAATAATAAAGGATACAGCATTCGAATATAGAAATATCCTAATTATAGAAATGCGGCAGAAGGCTTTATAATAAGATTTTAATGAGGGCTTCAACGAGGCGGGATATATGCTCACCGCAGGATAAATAAATTATGCGGTACCCTCCACTTACAGAAGTGGGGGACATCTTTGCCTCGTTATATTCACCGGGAAATATCCGGTTGCGTTTGAGGTGTATGGGATGAAGGAAGCGTCCAGAACAATTGATAAATATCAGCCTTTGTGGGGCTCCTGGCGAGTGGCTGAGTTAATGGCGCTGGAAAACGATTGTGAACTGTACCGGGTATACAAGGAGGAATGGGGTAAGCGCTATGTTTCTACAGTAAAGCTGCTGAACTTTCTTGTTGGAAAGAAGGATATCCGTGAGGCTCAGAACCTTGGACTTGATCCTGCTGAAATGCCGGAATACTATAAAAAGCTTGTAGGAAATATTCAGCATGAGGTAGAACTTATGTACAGGCTGAGAGGCAACAGCAACATCGTAGCCTATGAGGACCATGCAGTATATGAAAGGAAAGACAGGCAAGGCTGGGATGTATTGATACGGATGGAATATGTCCAGCCGCTGTCAGGTATGGTTGTCGATAAAGAGCTTGAGGCATCAGAGGTGGCAAGGCTCGGGACAGACATATGCAAAGCCCTGGAGGTATGTGCCCGGGAAGGGATCATACACAGGGACATCAAGGATTCCAGCATATTTGTATCCCCCAGAGGAGAATACAAGCTGGGAAGCTTCGGCATGGCAAAGGAGCTGCTGAAGGGCGGAAGGACGGTAATGACTTCTCCCAGCCCATTATATATGGCTCCTGAGCTGTATAAGGAGCAAGGTTATGATATTTCGGCAGATATATATTCTCTGGGAATGGTGATGTATAAGCTGTTGAACAGAGGACGGCTGCCTTTTCTGCCTTTACCTCCCGGAAGCATCACGGCAGAAGAGGTGGAAGGAGCACTGGCCCGCAGAATGTCCGGAATGGCATTGGAATTGCCTGCCGATGCGGGGGAAAGCCTTGGAGCAATCATACTAAAGGCTTGCAGCTATGATAAAAAGGACAGGTATAAGTCCCCTGCCGAGTTCAGGCAGAAGCTGGAACGCTTTCTGAAGGCAGGAAGCAGGGCCTCAAGGGCTTACACTTCAGCAGCATGCGGCACATCGGATCAGGAACTGAAGCAGGAGGAATATTCAGGAGAAGCCGCTGTAGGTGCAGAATATGAAAAGGAACGGGAAAAGATTGCTGTGGTCGGGCTGGCAGTCACAGTCGGGAAAATAAATGAGGGGAAGAAGCAAATAAATATGAAATTATTAAGGAATGCCTGTATTTTTATTTCTGTGGCAGTTATAGCATTTATTGCCGCCTACGTAAATTCATATAAGGTTGAACCTGTAACGGAGGAAAAGCCTGATGCCAGAACAGCCTCAGATATAATATTGACCGCTCCCTCGCTGGCAGATGAGATAACTCCTGTACTTGAGCCTTCAGAGGCGGTAAAAAGCGGAGAAGAGTTCTACCTGGAAGGGCTGGAGCATATGAAGCATAACCG